>DASVEC010000400.1:0-16691 GCA_036380755.1 Iamia sp.
CGATGGCGGCCTGGAGCTGGTACGGCCCGAGGGCGGTCGACGACTCCAGCGTGGCCTCGACGAGCGCCACCCCTTCGGCGATCAGCTCCTGGTCCCAGAGGTCGCGGTCCTGCTCGTCGAGCGGTACGAGGTCGCCGTCGCGCACCCGCGCCGCCCGCCGGGCGTCGGTGAGCAGCATCAGGGCCAGCAGCCCGGCCACCTCGGGGTCCGCCGGACGCAGGCGGTGGGCCTCGCGCGCCAGCCGCACCGCCTCGGCGGTGAGGTCGCGGCGCTGGAGGTCGTCGCCCGAGCTGGTGGCGTAGCCCTCGTTGAACACGAGGTAGAGCACGTGGACGACGGCCCGCATGCGCTCGGAGAGCTCGGGCTCGTCCGGGAGGGCGAACGTCGCCCCCGTCTTCTTGATCGTGGCCTTGGCCCGGCTGATGCGCTGGGCCATGGTCGCCTCGGGGACGAAGAAGGCCCGGGCGATCTCGGCCGTGGTCAACCCGCCCACCGCCCGCAAGGTGAGCGCCACCTGCGACGGCGGCGACAGCGCGGGGTGGCAGCACAGCACCAGCAGCGTGAGGGTGTCGTCGTCGTCCTGCACCTCCTGGTCGACCGGGGTCAGCCGGAGCTCGCGCTCCTCCCGGGCCTGGCGAGCGGTCTGGCTGCGCAGGGCGTCGGTGAGGCGGCGGGACGCGACCCGGATGAGCCACGCCTTCGGATCGTCGGGCCGCCCGTCGGCGGGCCACTGACGAGCGGCCGCGAGCAGGGCCTCCTGCACGGCGTCCTCGCACAGGTCGAAGTGGCCGTACCGGCGGACCAGCGCCCCGAGGACGAGCGGGGCCAGACCCACCACGTCCTCGGAGCGCACGGCCGCGGTCATGGATCAGGGCTCGGTCGGGGCCTCGTGGAGGATGGGCCGGACCTCGATCTGCCGGAACCGGGCCGACGGCATCTCGGCCGCGATCTCCAACGCCCGCTCCTCGCTGTCGACGTCGATCACGTAGAAGCTGCCGATGTACTCCTTGGCCTCGATGTAGGGCCCGTCGGTCACGGCCGGGACGCCGTCGACGATCGTCACCTGCTTGGCCTGGACCTGGTCGGCCACGCCGTAGGCGCCGACCATCTCGCCCGACGCCATCAGGGCCGTGTTCTGGGCGTCGGTCCCCTTGATGACCTCCTGGAAGTCGTCGGCCGGGAACGAGCTCCAGATCTCGTCGTTGCCATAGATGATCAGCATGTACTTCACGGTGGTCTCCTGGGTCCGGACGCCCCGGGGTGGGCGCCGCTCGGGGAGGACGTCGATGCCGCGCCGACGTCCTCGACACGCGCCCGGACATCTTCTCGCGGCACGCCGGGCCGGGGGACCGGTACGGTCCGAGCGTGCTGGTGAGGGACATGGAGGTGCCGGACCCGGCCGGCGCCCCCGCGGGCTGGGACGGTGGCCCGCTGGGCCCGTCGGCACCGCTCGTGCCCTTCCGGCCCGAGCCCCTCGATCCCGCCGACGTGGTCGGGGCCACGGTGCGGGCCTGGACGCCCAGCGCCGGCACCTACGGCATGGGCGGGCCCGGCTTCGTCGGCCTCGACCTCGGTGACCGCTGGCTGGTGGTGACCCTCTGGGGGGCGGCGTCGTGGCTCCACCTCGACGACCGCCTGCTCGACGACGTGGCCCCCGACGACACCGGCGTCCTGGTCGGCTGGGCCATCAGGGCCTGCGCGGTCGAGCGCCGCTGGATGGCCATCGACCTGGACGGCGACCACACCCTCCGGCTGGCCCACGATCCCGACGACCGCCCGCGCCTCGCCGACGGCCGGCCCCGCGTGCTCGGCGCCGACGACGACCTCCGCACCGCCGTGGTCCTCGCCCCCACCACCGAGATCTGGGTCTGATCTCAGCCCTTGAGCCGCTCCTTGGCGGCCCGCTTGGCCTGGGTCAGATCCACCCTCTGGGGGTGTTCCTTGTAGAAGGGGTCGATCGGGAAGCAGCCCGACACCAGCCCGTTGCGGGGGGCGGTGGTGCAGTCGCTGAAGGTGCGACACACCAGGCTGCGCTCGAGGGGCCGGCCGGCCAGCACGTCGGCGGCCAGCTCGGGGTAGCTGAGCACCATGCGCCCCAGACCGACCATGGCCGCACCGCCCCCGGCGACCACGGCCTGGGCGACCTGCGGCAGCCAGTCCTGGAGGTAGGAGTAGCCCGAGCCGACGATGGCGATGCCCGGGTGGGCCGCGGCCAGCGTGGCCGTCACGGCGAGCTGGCGGGCCACTCCCACCAGCGGGTCCTCGGGGGGCTGGTAGCCGTCCGACGGCGGGAAGAAGGCCGGTCGCTGGACGTGCGGGTTGTAGTACGGGCTGCCGGCGGTCGTGCTGACCAGGCCCACGCCCAGCTCCTCCAGCACCGCGAGGAAGGCGTGGGTCTCGGTCAGGTCGATGCCCAGGCCGGTGCCGTCGCCGCCGAACGCGTGGGGGTAGGCGCCCTCGGTCGCGGGCACCCCCGTGCCGCCCTCGCCGGGAGCGAAGGGCCGGAGGTCGAACGCCGACAGCCGCACGGCGACCCCGAGCCCGGGCGCCCGCTCGCGGATGCCGGCCACGACCGAGCGGAGGAAGTGCGTCCGGCCCGCGAGCGAGCCGCCGTAGGGGCCGGGCCGGTCGTGGGCGCTCAGCAGCTCGTGGAGCAGGTAGCCGTGGCAGTGCTTCACGTCGACCAGCTCGAAGCCGGCCTGCTGGGCTCGCACGGCGGCGACGACGTAGCCCTCGACGAGCTCGTCGAGCTCGTCGTCGGTGAGGACGCTGGCTTCGTCGGCCCCCGAGCGCTCGTCGAGCTCGGGGTGGCGGTAGGCGGTGCGCGGCCGGGGCGCGCCCTCGGGCCGGCTCCAGCGACCCGAGTGGGTGAGCTGGAGGGCGGCAACCTGGCCGGGGCGGAGGAGGGCGCGCAGGTCGGCGATGTCCTCGATCGTGCTCTCGTCGAGCACCAGCTGGTTGGGGTTGGCCCGGCCGTCGGGCCGGACGGCGGTGGCCTCGCCCCACACCAGCCCGCAGCCGCTGGCGGCGAAGCGCGTCCACCGGCGTCGCACCAGGTCGGTGGGGCGGCCGTCGGCGGTGCCGTCCCAGCCCTCCATGGGGAGCACGGCGAAGCGGTTGCGGATCGTGATCGTCCCGGCCGACGCGTCCTCGAACGACACCGGCGTGGCCAGCACGCCGTCGGGCTCGACCGTCTCGGCCAGCGGGATCTCGACACCCAGGCCGTCGAGGTGGGCCCGCAGGGCGTCGAGCGTCTTCAGGTTCTTGACCTGCGTGGGCCTCGTGTTCATCTGGTTGGCTCGCTGCGCTCGCCCAACGGGCCCCACGCCTCGAGCCGCTCCAGCACGTCGGCGAGCAGGGCCCGGTCCGAGTCGGGCCGCCGCGGCGCGCCGTCCGGCGTGGTGTCGGAGCTGGCCCAGCCCCGCAGCTCGAAGAACATCGCCGCGTCGTGGCGGTAGCCCGGCACCGGGGCCCGGAAGGTGAGCTGCCCGAGGTGCTGGAGGAGGTCGTTGAGCTCGTGGAAGCGGGGATCGCCGGCGGCCCACATGCGGTCGCGGGCGGCAAAGGCCTCGGGAGCGAAGGTCGACAGCCCCAGCAGGTAGTCCGACCCGTACATGACCATGTCGATGGCCAGGTCGTTGCCGGTGAGCACCATGAAGTCGGGCCGGACCTCGTCGCGGAGCTCCAACCGCTCCCACTCGAGCACCCGGCTCAGCGACGAGTGCTTGGCCCCGACGCAGCTGGGGATGCCGAGCAGGCCGCGGTAGGCGTCGAGCGAGTAGATGCGGCCGTAGGGCACGAACATGGCGCCCAGCTCGAAGCCGATGAAGCGGTCGAGGTCGGCTCCGAGATCGGCCAGCGCTCCGACCCAGGCGTCGTCGTCGAGGGCGTTGAGCCCGTGGCTGGGGAACACCACCGGCGTGCCGCCCCGCTCGGCGATGGCCTCTGCCGCCCGCCGGTAGGCCTTGGCGTCGTAGGCGTCGCCGGCGCCATCGGGGACGTGGGCGCCGGCCACGAAGTGACCGCCGGTGACGGCCACGGCCAGGTCGAGGACCCGCGCCTTGGTGGCGTCGTCGAGCAGCTGGACGTAGCCGGTGTCCATGTTCACCGCCGGGGTGAGACCGGCGGCGTGGGTGCGAGCGACGTGGGCCTCGACGGCCGGCCACTCGATCTCGCCGGCGCTCGTGAACGGCAGCAGGACGGCCGACATCCCCGTGATCGTCCGCCGGGGCCGGATGCGCCCGACGACGACCTCTTCGGTGATGGGCCTCTGGTGCACGACCCCATCATGGGCCAGCGGTCCCGTACCGTCGCACCCGTGGCGGACGAGGCGGTGCCCGATCCCGTCCCCGAGGCGGGGCGACGACCGACCGTGGCCGCGGCCCTGGTCCTGGCTCTCGCCGCCCTCGCCGGCGAGCTGCGAGCGCCGGCACCCGTGCTGCCCGGGTCCGTCGTCCTCGGTCTGGTCGCGCTGGCCGCCGTCGGCCTGGCCGCGCTGGTGGTCACGACGGGGCCCGCGCTCGTCACCGGCCGGGAGGTCCGCACCGGCGCCCTCGTCCCCATCGGCCTCGTCACCTTCCTGGTCGTGGGACCGCGCTTCCGGCTCCTGGTCCTGGTGCTCTGGTGGCTCGTCGGCCTGTTGGCCCTGGGCGTGGCGATCGCCGCCGTCGCCACCATCCCGACCCGCCGCCGAGACGGCGTCACGGCCCTGGTCGCGGTCGTCGCGGTCACCGTCGGCGGCTGGTACGGCGAGGGGGCCGTCCGCGAGGCCCGGCTCGCGCTCCACGCCGACCGCTACCGCGGCGAGGCCGAGGAGCTCGTCGGGCACCCGACCGACGGGAGCGACGTCTGGGTGGCCCACGGGTTGGACGAGCCCATCCCCGCCTTCCGGACGTTCCACAGCGTGCCGGGAGACGGGGAGCAGCGCGATCCGGTCGCCGTCGCCTGGATGTGGGACCCGGGCGAGGACGGCCCGGCCTCCTCGTGGGGCGTCCTCTATGCACCCGACGACATCGGCCGGCGGGCCTACGTCGCGACCGAGGGCCAGGCCGACGGGTGCACGGCGGCGGCGGTCGACGACTTCTACTGGTGCTACTTCAGCTGATCGTCGTCAGCCGGTGAACGCGGCCGCGGCGTCGATGGGGTCGGCAGGGGACGCCGGAGGGGTGTCGGTCCCGGGGTCGGAGCCCGGGTCGGGCAGGTCGGCGGGCCGGGGCATGAAGCCGTCGCCCTCGACCTGGCGGATCCGGGCCGTGCCCCGGTCGACCTCGAAGCGGGCCAGCACCTCGGAGGGCTGGTCGGGCTCGGTGATCGAGACCGGCGTGACGTAGGTGACCGTCAACCGCTCACTGCCGGCTTCGAGGATGGCGTAGCCGTTGGTCGTGACCTCGATGTAGCGCAGGTGCAGCGGGTTCACCGCGGCCAGGAGGGGGCGGACCACGTCGTTGCCCGGGAGCCCCATCTCGTCGCCGTTGGCCGAGGTCACCGAGGCCCCGGCGAACTCGGTCAGGACGTACGGCGACGTGGGGTCGTCCCAGTCCACCGGCAGCTCGGCGGCCGACCAGAAGTGCGAGTCGCCGGCGATGACCACCACGTCGGAGATGTTCCCGTCGTGGACGTGATCGACGATCTCCCGGCGCTCGGCCTGGTAACCGTCCCACTGGGTCATGTTGAGATAGCGGCCGGCGTTGCGCTGCGGACCGTCGCCGGCCGTGGCCTGGACGTCGGCGTAGGACTCGCTGCGGAAGGGCCAGAACACCAGCTGGCTGCCGAGGATCTTCCACGCCGCGCCCGAGCCGGCCAGCCCGTCGAGCAGCCACTGCTTCTGGTCGGCCCCGAGCATGGTGCGACCGGGCTCGACCATCGACGGCTCGTCGACCGACGACGTGCCCAGGATGTTGTCCGGCTCCGACGGCGGCTCCGGGTCGCGGTGCTGGCGCTCGTCGAGCAGGAACAGCTCGAGGGTGTCGCCGAGGGCGAACGAGCGGTGCTGGCGGTCGCCGTCGGTGCGCCGGACCGGCATCTGCTCGAAGAAGGCGGCGACCGCGCCCGGCGCCGCCGGATCGGACGGGTCGGACATGCCGTCGTGGTTGTCGAAGATGCCGACCACCGGGTAGGCGGCGTGCATCGCCTGGAGGTCCAGGTCGGTCCGGTACAGGTGGTACTGGCGGCGGTAGTCGTCGAGCGTCACCGTCGGGGCGTCGGGGTCGACCCGCCCGGCCACAGTGACGTCGTCGGCCGGGCCGGCCTCGTAGACGTAGTCGCCCAGACAGACCACCAGGTCGACGTCGGTCGCGGCGTCGAGCGCTCGGGTGGCCAGGTCGGCATGGGCGGCGTAGTAGCCGTGCACGAAGCGCTGGCAGGAGAAGGAGGCGATGCGGACCGGGTCGGAGCCGGTCGGCAGGGTCTTGGTCCGCCCGACGGGGCTGTCGGTGCCGGCGACGGTGAACCGGTACCAGAGGGTCGCGCCGGCCGGCAGGCCCGTCGGCTCGACGTGGACGGTGTGGTCCGACGCCGCCGTCGTCGTCGCCGTGCCCGAGGCCAGCACCGTCCCCGCCCCGAAGGCGACGTCGGTGCCGATCTCCCAGTCGACGTCGATCCCGGCACCGGCCACCGCGGGATCGATCCGGGTCCACAGCACGACGCCGTCGGTGGTCGGGTCGCCCGACAGCACGCCGGCCGGGAAGTCGGCCACGGGGACGTACTCGGCGCCGGTCGCGACCGAGGGGGCCGGGGGCCACAGGCGGGCCAGGGCGGACAGCGGGCGCCCGGCGAGGGCGGCACCCACCCCTGCCGCGGCGCCGGCCTGGAGGAACCGACGGCGATGCACCGGCGCATGCTGGCCGGTCCAGGTGACGCCCGGGTGGCGTGTCGGTGACGTCCCGGCGTTCCCTGGCAGGATGACCGCATGAGCGAAGAGCGCATGGAGGTCCAGCGGGTCATCGAGGCGGATCCGGCGGCGATCTTCGCCGTGGTGTGCGACCCGCAGGGCCACGTGGCCATCGACAGCTCGGGGATGCTCCAGTCGGCCGAGGGCGACCCCGTCACCGCGGCCGGGGACAGCTTCGTCGTCCACATGGATCGGGAGGCGCTCAACGACTTCCCGATGGGCAAGTACGACGTCACCGTCACGATCAAGGACTTCGAGCAGGACGCCCTGATCTCGTGGACGATCCTGGGCCAGATCAAGCCCCAGATCGGCCATGTCTACGGCTACCGGCTCGAGCCCGGCGAGCACGGCACCGTGGTGACCTCGTTCTACGACTGGTCCGAGATCGACCCGCAGTGGCGGGAGGCGAACATCTTCCCGATCATCCCCGAGAGCGCCCTCCGGGCCACGCTCGGGATCCTCGATCGCACCGTGAGGCGGGGCTACCCGCAGGGCTGACGTGCCCGTCATCGTCCACCTCCTCGGCTACCCGGGGACCGGCAAGCGGACCATCGGCGCCGCCCTCGTGGGCCTCGTGCCCCGGGACGACGACCGCTTCGTCCTGGTCGACAACCACCTGACCTCGAGGTCGGTGCTGGCCGCCCTCGACACCGATCCCACGGTGCCGATCGACCCGCAGGTCTGGACCTACGTCGGCGACCTGCGGGTGCACGTCCTGGCCGCCATCGAGGACATGGCCCCGCCGCGCTGGTCGTACGTGTTCACCAACTACGTCGTGGAGGACGTGCCGTCGAAGTCGATCCCCCGGCTGCAGACCCTGGCCGTCGCCCGGTCCAGCGTCTACGTGCCCGTCGTCCTGCACTGCGACGCCGACGAGCTGCGCCGCCGGGTGATCGGCTCCGACCGGGCCGAGCAGCACAAGTGGATCGACCCCGACGGCGTCCTCGGCGACGTGGCCTCCCGGACGCTGGTCCGCCCGGACAGCCCGCACCTGCTCGACCTCGACGTCACCTCCCTCATGGCGACCGAGGCCGCCGAGCGGGTGCTCGCCCACATCAGGCGGTGCGGGTGATGCGGGCGTGGACGACGTCGTCCTCCCCGGCGACCAGCTCGGTCACCTCGTAGCCGGCGGAGACGGTGCCGTCGGTGAAGAGCCGCTCGCCCGCTCCGAGCAGGACGGGCCGGTAGGCGAGGTGCATCTCGTCGACCAGGCCGGCGGCGAGGTACTGGCGCACGGCCGCCACCCCGCCCCCGAGACGGACGTCCTGGCCGTCGGCCGCGGCGACCGCCTGCTCCAGGGCAGCCTCGATCCCGTCGGTGACGAAGTGGAAGGTCGTGCCACCGGCCATGGGGATGGGGTCGTGGGCGTGGCGGGTCAGGACGAAGACGTCGTGGTGGTAGGGCGGGTCGTCGCCCCACCAGCCGGTCCAGTCGGAGTCGCCCCACGCGCCCCGGACCGGGCCGAACATGTTGCGGCCCATGATCGTGGCGCCGATGCCCTCGACGCCGGCGGCCACGAAGCGCTCGTCGACACCGGTGGCGCCGAGCTGCCAGACGGCCAGATCACCGGCGCCGACGCCGAAGGGGGCGTCGAGCGACTGGTCGGGCCCGGCGGCGTAGCCGTCGAGGGAGACGCTGAAGTTGTGGACGCGGAGCTTGCTCATGATCGGACCTCCTGGGTCGGGCGGCGCACCCGATCTGGCTGCGCTCGACCGGGACGTCGGAGTGGCCCGCTCCTCCTCGACACGCGACCGTGCCCCCGCCCGGGTGGGCGGGGGCACTGAGCCGCAGCGGGTGGTCGAGATCAGTAGGCGTTGAGGAGCATCACCGCCGTCCCGTAGTCGCCGGCGTTGCCGCCGTCCTGGATGTGACGGCCCCACGTGGCGAGCGTCGCCGGCAGGATGACGGAGCCGAGCATGGCCTCGTGGACGTCCGCCGACAGGACCCGGCCCTTGCTCAGGCCCTTGTACTCGGCCGACTCGGAGAACTGGGTCATGACCTTGCCCCGGTTGACCTTGCCCTGGTCGAGCTGGCCCTTCCAGTAGGCGTGGTCGGCGGGGCTCGGGTTGCGGTCGAGGACGTTCTGGTAGACGAGCGTGACGAACTGGCCGTTGGTGAGCGGGCCGTACATGTCCTTGAACTCGGCCGAGGCGGCGAAGCTGTTCGAGACGGTGTTGATCGACTTGCCCTTGTTCGTGATCTGGTCGCTCCAGTAGCTCAGGCCGGCGACATCGGCGGTGCGGTCGAAGTAGGCGTTGTAGAGCCGGATGATCTGGTGGCGGTGGGCCCGCTCGGGCTTGTGGACGAGCAGGTCGATCAGGGTGCCGGTGGTCCAGGTGCCGTTCTGGATGTTGAGGACGGCGTTCTGCTTCTCGCCGATGCCGGGGTTGCGGCCGAGGAAGTCCTGGTACTGGCGGACCACGAAGTCGTCGATGTCGGTCCCGAACGCCGAGTACTCCTTCTCCCACTGGTCGAGGCTGGCGATCATGCCGTCGCTCCAGGGGCTGTGGCCGTCGTCGTTGGTGGCCCGGACCCGGTACACGTAGGTGACGCCCTCGACGGCAGTGGTGTCGACCAGCGGCGCCGTCGTGGCCTGGTTCCAGACCTTCTGGGGGACGTCCTGACCCTGGACCAGCCGCTCGATGCGGTAGCTGCTGGGGGCCGGGTCCGACGAGATGGGCGGGGCCCAGTAGACCCGGACGAAGTCGTCGTAGCCCTTGGCGAAGATCTTGACCGGCTTGGTCGGGGTGAAGGCCGAGGCGGGCGCGGAGCCGAGGCCGACGCCGGTCAGGACGACCAGCAGCCCGAGGGCCAGCAGCGCCAGCCGGCGGACGACCGAGGTGGTGGTGGAGGCGGGGATGTGCGTGCTCATGCCCCTGTGACGCGCCACCCGCCCGCCCCCGCACACTTTTCCCGGTGACGTCCCGGCAGGGACGCGACCGCGTCCTCAGGGTCGCTTGCCGTACCCGAGGGCTTCGACGATCTTGCCGTCCCGCACCCGCATGAGGTTCACGCCCCGGTAGTCCTCGGCGCCGGTGACCCGCCAGCGGACGACGGCGCGGTCGCCGTCGACGTCGACGTGCTCGGTCTCGAAGCGCATGGAGTCGTCGGTGGCGAGCCCCTGCCAGCCGGCGAGGCACTCGTCGTAGCCCCTCCAGATGATGCCGTCGGGCGCCGGGCCGGTGCCCTCCATCACGCAGTCGTCGGCGATGAGGTCGACGAGCATCTCGGGGGCCCGCTCGCGGAAGGCGGCGTTGAACTGGTCGATGATGGTCTCGGTGTCGGTCATGGCCGCATCGTCCGCAGCGGCGGCCACCTCCGCAACTCCCTGGAGGGAATGGCATCGATGCCCGACCTGCGAGACGATCAGCCGGTGATGACCCGCTTCCCGACCGAGCTGCGCCGCTGGCGCTCGGTGCGCCGGCTGAGCCAGCTCGACCTGGCGCTGCGGGCCGGCACGACGCAGCGACACGTGAGCTTCATCGAGCAGGGCCGCTCCCGCCCGGGCCGCGGCATGGTCGTGCGGCTGGCCGAGTCGATGGAGCTGACGCTGCGCGAGCGCAACGACCTGCTCGTGGCGGCCGGCTTCGCCCCCGCCTTCCCCGAGTCGCAGCTCGACGACGAGGCGCTCGGACCGGTGCGCCAGGCCCTGGACACGATCCTCGACGGCCACCTGCCGTACCCGGCGATCGTCGTGCGCCCCCACGGGATCCTCGTGGCCGCCAACCGGGCCTTCGACCTGTTCAACGAGGACGTCGACCCGGCGCTCCTCGAGCCCCCCGTGAACCTGTTCCGCCACGCCCTCCACCCCGACGGCCTGGCCCACCGGGTGCGCAACCTGCCCGAGTGGGGCCGGCACATCACCTCGAACCTGCGCGCCCGGCTCCTGCGCAGCCCCGACCCGGCACTGGAGGAGCTGCTCGCCGAGCTCGAGGGCTACCTCCCGCCCCTCGACGACGTCGACGTGCTCGGCTTCGCCGTGCCGCTGCAGCTGGCCTCGGCCGACGGCGACCTCCGGCTCATCACCACCCTCACGTCCTTCGCCACCGCCGACGACGTCACCCTCGCCGAGCTCCAGCTCGAGGCCTTCCTCCCCGCCGACGAGGCCACCGCCGAGATCCTGAGACGCCGATGGGGGTGACGATCGACGACGCCCGGGCCATCGTCGCCCCGCTCCCTCGTTCCTACGAGGCGCTCGTGCGCGACCGGGTCAAGTTCCGGGTCGGCCAGATCGTCTACGCCGCCTTCTCCCGCGACGAGACGATCATGGGCTTCGCCTTCCCCAAGGAGGAGCGAGAGGCGCTGGTGGAGTCGGAGCCGGACAAGTTCCTGATGCCCGACGCCTCGGACATGCGGTACCGCTGGGTCCAGGTCCGCCTCGACGCCCTCGACCACGACGAGCTCCGCGAGCTGCTCCTCGACGCCTGGCGCATGTGCGTCCCCCAGAAGGTCAGCGCCGCCTACGACGAGACGACCTCCTGACCCAGTGGAGACGATGGGACTCGACCCCACGACCCCCTGCTTGCAAAGCAGGTGCTCTAGCCAGCTGAGCTACGTCCCCGGGCGGGTGAGCCTACTGGGATGGTTGGGTCACGGGGGATATGCAGGTCAGGCTGGTCCTCGTGTCGTCGGACGCGGCGAAGACGAGGATCGCGCGGCTGAGGAAGTAGACGGCGACGACCAGGCTGACGACGCCGAGGACGGGGTTCACCCCGTCCACGAAGATCTGGACGTAGGCGATCCCGACGAAGGCGATCGAGCCGAAGAAGGCACTGATCGGGGCCCACAGCCCGAGCTTGTCGTCGATGAGGGCGCTGCGACTGCTACCGAGCTTGTTCGGGAACCCCTGGATGTCGACCGACACAGGAAGGAGCAGCTCACCGACGTTCGACTGGGCGAGCAGAGGGAACCCTGCGCTCACTCCGAGCCGATGAACCTCTCGCAAGGCGTTGCCGAGCGAGCGGTACGCCGCGGCGACGAACACGAAGTACGCCACGAGCGGGGGAACGAAGAGCTGGACCTCGATGGTCTGCTTCAACCTGATCGGCCCGACCCTGGCCGACTCGTCGACGACGCCGAGGCGCAGGAGCTCGAAGAGCGCGATCAGCCCCAAGGCGATGACGGTGGCCCGGGCCAGCTCCTTGTGGGTCTTGGCCAGGTTGTCCCGAATCGTCTCCAGCAACGCCCACTTGTTCTCGGCCAGCTC
This sequence comes from Iamia sp., assembly GCA_036380755.1. Taxonomy (GTDB): domain Bacteria; phylum Actinomycetota; class Acidimicrobiia; order Acidimicrobiales; family Iamiaceae; genus Iamia. The sequence goes on from DASVEC010000400.1 coordinate 12,096, forward strand.
GCTGCTGGTCAGGAGGATCCTGAGGGTGGCCCTGGCGTCCGTGATGTCCATCATGACATCGTATGCCATTGCTGGCGGAGGATCGCACGATACGTGCTGGTGAGAGGAGCACCGCCACGCACGGAGGTTGTACGGCCGCGGGGCCAGGTCGTCGGACCCCCACTTGACCACGGAGCGAGGTGATGGCAAGAATTTGAGCACGGAGCGTGATTCTGTGGAAGAATGCTCCGAGCGGGCGCACCACCACCGGCGGCGTCCACGAAACTGCTCCGCATCCGTGTCATGACGTCACCGACCTCCTCGCTCCCCACCCTTCGACGGCCGCACCGCGCCGCCGCGCCGGGAGCCGCGCCGGGGGACGTGGCGTGAACGAGCCGGGGGGTCTGTGGGACGGGCGCTGGGTCGTGTGCCGGGCGCACACCTTGGCCCGCGCCGACGAGACGCCGGAGGACGGCGGTCCCGCCATCGTGGGCCTCGAGCACCTGCCCCCGTCGGCCCAGCCGTCGGTGGTGGCCCTGGTGGGCGATCTGGCCCGCCCGGTCGACGCCCAGGTCGCCCTGCCCCTGCCGGCGGGAGGCCACGCCCTCTTGACCCTGCGGGGCGATCCCGCCCACGTCGAGGTCGTCGTGCGGGGCGCCGGTCCCCGGCCCGATCCCGACCCGGGCGAGTCGCTCGTGACGGTGCTGCCCGACGGCCGCCGGGCCGAGCTGGTCGGCGTCGCCGCCTGCGTCATCGACCCCGACGGGTCCACCGCCGCCGTCAGCCCCGCCCTGGCCGAGCTGGCCGCCACCCCGGCCCGCGTCCTCGTCCGCGACGGCATCACCGCCGTGGTCGACGAGGCCGACCACGGCCGGGTGCTGGCCGTGGCCCGACGGGTCGCCGACGACGCCGTCGGCGTGCGCATCCAGCCCGGCGACGGCGGGCCGACCCGATGGGTCGACATCCACGGCGTCGATCTCCAGCCCGAGCCGTCGTCGATCGCCGACCCGGCGCCCACCGACCACGGCCGCATCCTCCTCATCACCGAGCTCCACGCCCGCGCCGGCGAGCTGGCCCGCGCCGCCCACCGGGCCTCGGCCGCCTTCGTCCAGGCCCCGTCGGGCCGGGCCCGCCTCGCCCGCGACGGCGTCATCGCCGCCGCCAACCCGGCCCTGGCCCGCTTCTTCCAGGCCGATCCCGACGATCTGACCGGCCACCTGTTCATCGACCTGATCGACCACAGCGACCGCTCCGCCCTCCGGATCCTGCTCGAGGCCGTGCTCCGCGGCGACCTGGGCTCGGTCGAGCACGAGGTCCGGCTGGCCCCGCGCGTGGCCCCGCCCGACGAGGACGCCCTGCCCCGCCCGGACGAGACCCCGGCGGTGTGGGTGCGCATCCAGGTCGAGGCGGTCACCACCGCCACGAGCATCGAAGCCGACGTCGAGCTGCACGACATCACCAGCCGACGCCGGGCCGAGAGCGACCAGCGCGACACGATCGACGCCCTGCGCTCGGCGTTCATCCACGCCCCCACGCCGATGGCCGTCATCGAGCTCGACGGCACGATCCGCGACGCCAACTCCGAGCTGCGGGCCCTGCTCGACCTGGGCGCCGTCGACTCGCAGCGGGTGCGGCTGGCCGATCTGGCCCCCGAGGCCGACCACGGCCTGATCGACTCGGCGCTGGCCGAGATCCTCGTGGGGCGGCGCGGCCGGGTCGAGTGCCGCCTCCGCCGCCACGACGGATCCGAGGGCGTGGTCGAGCTGTCCGTCGCCGCCGTCACCACCGCCGACCACCTCAGCCCCTTCGCCATCGCCCAGGTCACCGACATCACGGTCCGGCGCGACACCGAGGAGAAGCTGCTCCACCAGACGCTCCACGACCCGCTCACCGGGCTGGGCAACCGCCTCCTGCTGCGGGACCGGCTCGAGCGGGCCGCCGCGAACCGGGCCCAGGTGCCCTTCGCCCTGATGTTCATCGACCTCGACCACTTCAAGTGGATCAACGACACCCACGGGCACGAGGTCGGCGACTCCCTGCTGGTCGAGGTCGCCCGTCGCCTGCGCGACACGATGCGCACCGACGACACCGTGGCCCGCCTCGGCGGGGACGAGTTCGTCGTCTTGGCCCTGGGCGTCTCCGACGCCGAGCGGGCCGGGATGCTCGCCGGCAAGGTCCGGGCCGCCATCGCCGAGCCCTACGCCCTCGACGACCACGCCCTCAACGTCACCGCCAGCGTCGGCGTGGTCCTGTCGGGCTCCGAGCACACCAACGCCGACGCCCTCCTGCGCGACGCCGACCTCTCGATGTACCAGGCCAAGAGCACCGGGCGCGACCGCCACCAGGTCACGGTCGGGTCCGAGGCCGCGGCCGCCCGGCCGCCCGTCAGCGAGGCGCTGCGACTGGCGCTCGACACCGACAGCCTCCGGCTCTACCACCAGCCCGTGATCGACCTCCGCACCGGGCGGGCGGTGGGCACCGAGGCCCTGCTCCGCATCGCCGACCCGGTCGCGGGCACCCGGCCGCCGGGCCGCCTGCTCGAGGGCGTCACCGACCCCGAGCTGCTCGTGCAGCTGGCCGGCTGGGTCCTCGACAACGTCCTGGCGCAGATGCAGGGCTGGGACGACGCCGGCCTCGGACCGCTGTCGATGTGGCTCAACCTGAGCGGCGCCGAGCTGGCCACCGACACCCTGCTCGAGCGGGTCAGCAGCGCCCTCACCCGCACCGGCGTGGACGCCACGCGCATCAACATCGAGATCCCCGAGCCCACGCTCCTGCTGGCCGACAGCCGGTCGCTCGACCGGTTGCGCACCCTGGCGGCCCTGGGCGTCCGGCTCGGCATCGACGACTTCGGCACCGGCAGCGCCTCGCTGGCCCACCTGCGGTCGCTGCCGATGCACTTCCTCAAGATCGACCCGTCGATCGGCCGCCGGCTCCGTGAGCCCGGCGGGCGGGCCGTCGTCGAAGCCGTCGTGGCCGTGGGCCGCGCCCTCGGCCTCGACGTCATCGCCGAAGGCATCGAGGACCAGTCCCAGCTGGAGGTGCTGGCGCAGCTCGGCTGCACCCACGCCCAGGGGAACCTCTTCGCCGCTCCGGCCCCGGCCGAGACGCTCACCCTCGGCGACGGCCTGCTGGGACCCGGCTGAGCGAACACGACATGTCCCATCCCGATACACACCGAGCGTCACCCGTACCGTCCGGGTACCACAGTGGCGCGCTGAACCCTCACAGGAGGAGAGGCCCGACCATGGCATCTTCCGACGGACCACCGGCCCCGCCCCTCGACGACGACGTCATCATCGACCTGCGGGACGGGGTGACCGAGCACCTGCTCCAGCAGCACCAACAGGCCGCCGGCGCCGACGAGCACCCCGTCGGCACCGACCTGGCCCACGCCGAGGAGGTCATCGACCTCCGCGACGCCCGCCCCCCGAGCGGCCGCCCGGCCGAGCTGCTCCCCGGTCATCGGGTGGTGACCATCACCGGTGGCGACCTGTGGATGCAGGCCGAGGCCTTCGTCTACGACATCTATCGCCAGGTCGGGTACACCGACGAGTCGCCCCGCAACCGGGTCGAGGAGCTGGCCCGCTGGGAGACTCGGTCACGGCTCCACGCCGTGATGGACGACGACGACGACATCATCGGCGTCGTCCGCACCATCTTCGGGCCCTACGACGATCTCCCCGTCGGGCAGTTCGAGCGCACCGACCACAGCCACCCCGACCCGGTCTGCGAGCTGTCGTCGCTCACCGTCCGCACCGACGTGCGGAGCACTGGCGTGATCGAGCACCTGTACCGGGCCGGGTGGCTGGACGCCTTCCAATCGGGCTCGACCACCCTCGTCGCCCTCATCGACGACTGGCTGCTCGAGGTGTTCCAGGGCACGTACCGCCTGCCGTTCAGCATCATCGGGGTCGGCCAGGAGTACATGGGCAGCACCCCCGTGCCGGTGGCCATGCCCCTCGACGGCCCCGCCTACCAGCTCACCGCCGACGAGAACCCGGACTTCTGGGCCTGGACCCTCGAGGCCATCGAGGCCGACGAGGCCAAGGCCTGGGCGCTGCCCCTGCTCCCCGGGGCCCGGATCGCCGAACGGTCCTCGTGACCTGCGCCTCGGCCGGGCGCGACCATGCGCGCTCGGCGGGGCCGCCGCTCCTACGCTTCGTCGAGAGCTGAACCGGAACGCTGCTCGGTGCGGACGTTCCGGACGATGCCGACGACAGCGTTGAGGCCGAGGAGGACGGCGAGAACACCGATCACCACATAGGCGACCAGCGGAAAGTCCTCGCGGCCGGCCCAGGCCAGCCAGACGTAGGGCGCCACGAACGACGCACAGGCGATCATGGCCCAGCGGCTGGCGTAGCCGATCCGCCGGTCGACCAGCCCGGTGACCACCCGGGCGGTGCCGAGGGCGTAGGGGACAGCGGTGGCGATGTCCAGGACACCGAAGACGATCACCGTCATCCGTCCGTAGCGAGCGAGCGTCGAGTAGGCGATGACGAACCGGATGATGACGAACAACACGACGCCGATCACCCACGACAGCTCGAGCACCTGGCGACGTGACGCCTGGGGCGTCGGTGACGCCGGCGGCACTGTCTGTGTCGTGACGACCGT
>DASVEC010000401.1:0-21065 GCA_036380755.1 Iamia sp.
CGGCGATCGAGGTCGGCGCCAGCCCCCGTGCCGCCGTCCACCTGCTGGCCGCGTCCCGGGCCGCGGCCCGCCTGGCCGGCCGGGCCTACGTCAGCCCCGACGACGTGGTGGGCGTCGCCCCTGCCGTTCTCCGCCACCGGCTGGTGCTGCGGGCCGAGGCCGAGCTCGAGCGGTTCCGCCCCGACGACGCCGTCGCCGCTGCCATCGCCGCCGTCCCCGTCCCCCGCTGACCGTGCTGCCCGCCTCCCACCCCCCGAACATTGAGCGCCTGACATCGGTATTCGATGTCAGGCGCTCAAAGTTCGGGATGTTTCGCTGACATGTCGCCGTCGACGAGGGCGGTGGGGATCGCCGTGGTGCTGGCGCTGGGGCTGCTGGTCGTCGACTGGCGGGTCGTGGTGCTCGCCGCCGTGGGGCTGGCGGTGGCGACGATCGTGGACGCCCTGGCCGCCCGCCAGCCGATCACCGTCGAGCGACGGGTGCCGGGTCGCCTGGCGCGGGGCGTGCCCGCTCGCCTCGTCGTGACGGTCGACGGTGCGGGCGCCCGCCGGGTCGAGGTCCGCCAGCCCCGGGTGCCGGACGTCGACGTCGAGCCCGCCCACGGGGCCGGCGGGCTCGACGCCGAGATCGTGGCCCGCCGGCGGGGTCGCCACGAGCTGCCACCGGTCGCCGTGCGCGTCACCGGGCCCCTCGGCCTGGGCCGCTGGGACCGCGACCACGCCGGGCCCCACGAGATCGAGGTCCACCCCGACCTACCGGCGGCGCGCCGCATCGCCACGGCCGTGCGCCAGGCCCGGTTCCGCGACCCGGGCCTGCGCCGCCGGGGGGCGATCGGGCTCGGCACCGACTTCGACCAGGTCCGCGAGCACCAGCCCGACGACGACATCCGCCACGTCAACTGGGCCGCCACCGTCCGCCAGGGCCGGCTGATGACCAACCAGTACCGGGAGGACACCGAGCGCGACGTGGTCGCCCTGGTCGACTGTGGCCGGCTCATGGCCGCGCCCGTCCCCGGGACGGCCGGCGCGGCCCCCGACCGCACGCGCCTCGACGTCGCCGTCGATGCCGCCGCCGCCCTCGCCGCCGTGGCCGACGTGGTCGGCGACCGCTGCGGCACGCTGGCCTACGACGACCAGGTGCGGGCCCGGGTCGTGCCCCGCCGGGCCTCGGGCGACGACCTGGTCCGGGCCCTGCACGCCGTCGAGCCCCGATCGGTCGACAGCGACGCCGAACGGGCCTTCCGGGCCGTGGGCACCACCAAGCGGGCGCTCGTCGTGGTGCTCACCGACGTGCTCGACGCCGCCGCGGCGCGGGCCCTGCTCGACGCCGTCCCCGTGCTGGCCCGGCGCCATGCCGTCGTGGTCGCCTCGTGCACCGACGTCGAGGTCGTCGAGGCCGCGGCCGGCGACGACGAGCGGGCCGTGGTCGCCGGTCGGGTCCTGGCCGAGCGCGATCGGGCCGTCGCCCAGATCCGCCGCCGGGGGGCCCGGGTGGTCGAGGCGCCGCCGGCCCGCTTCAGCGCCGCGGTCGTCGCGGCCTACCTGGACGCCAAGTCGACCGCCCGCGTCTGACCCCCGCGCCACCACACCAGGGCCCAGAAGACGCCGGCGAGGGCCAGGCCCACGGTGACGGCGAGGGCCGGCGGCAGGACCTGGGGCGTGACGAACCCCTCGACCAGGCCGGTGGGGACGAGCCAGAGGGCCACGCCGAGGGCCAGCTCGGCGGCCGCCTTGGCCTCGTCGACCACCGCGATGGCGCGGGGACGGAGGCCGGGCGCGATGACGGCGGCGCCGAGACGGAGCCCGCCGGCACCGGCGACGGTCACCAACGAGAGCTCGATGAACCCGTGCGGGGCCAGCAGGCTCACGGCCGTCCCGCCTGCCCCGGCCGCGGCGAAGAGCCCGACCACCAGGCCGACGATCGCCCCGTTGAACACCAGCAGCAGCGCCGTCGGCAGACCGCCGGCCACGCCCACGGCCAGGCTCGTGAACGACACCCGGATGTTGTTGACGAAGATCCGGCTGCCCAGCGACGCGCTCTCGAGCGAGGACAGGCCGGCGCCGTCGTCGCCGATCGCCGTCTCGCCGGCACCGCTCGAGAGCGAGCTGACCTCGGCGACGCGGGCGGCCGTGGCCGGATCGCCGTGGGCCCAGACGGCCATGCCGATCGCCGGTCCCCACAGCAGCAGGCCGGCGACGAGCAGGGCGCCCGGCCGCTCCCGCACCCGCTGGAAGAACCCGGTCGACAGCCAGTGGGTGAACGACGCTCGCCGCCCCGGCACCCGGTAGACGACGGCCCGGGCCCGGCTCACGAGGGCGTCCAGCTCGTCGACGATCGGGTCGCCGGGCCAGCGCTGGCGGGCCCGGGCCAGGTCGGCGGCGGTGGCGCGGTAGAGGTCGCCCAGGCGGAGGGCGTCGTCGGCCGGGAGGCGCTCGACCCGGCCCCGGGCGCGGCCCAGCAGGTCGACCAGGGCGGCCCAGGCGTCGGCCCGCTCGGCCACGAGGTCCTCGACCTGGCGACGCGCCGGTAGCGTCCCGGCCGTGGAGATCGAGGACCGGATCACGGTGTCGACCCCCGAGGGCGTGGACCTGGACCTGGTGGTGGCGGGCTTGGGCTCGCGGTTCATGTCCTCGCTGGTCGACTCGGCGCTGCAGGCGGCGCTCATCCTCCCACTCCTGGCCCTGGCCCAGGTGGGTGCCGGTGGGGTGGCCGCCGCCAGCGTGGGCGGGTTCCTCGTCGTCTTCGGCTACCCGATGGTCTGCGACGCGCTGCTCGACGGGCGCACCGTCGGGCGCCGGGTCACCGGTCTGCGTCTCGTCACCGAGGACGGGGGCCGGGTGGGCGTCGAGGCCGCCGCCGTGCGCAACATCGTCCGGCTCGTCGACATCCTCCCCGGCGCCTACTCGATCGGGGCCCTCGCCGTGATCGTCTCCCACCGCAACCAGCGCGTGGGCGACATGGCCGCCGGGACGCTGGTCGTCCGGGCCGCACCCGTCCGCCGGAGCAAGGGCCCGGTCGTGCCCGGCGCCGATCGACCGACGGTCGCCACCGCGCCCGGTGGGGGGCCGGTGGCCCTGCCCGAGGGGGCCGGGGCGTGGGACCTCACCCGGGTGACGGCCGAGGACGTCCGGGTGGTCCGCTCGTTCCTGGCCCGGCGGCACGACCTCGACCCGGCCGCCCGGGCCCGCGTGGCCTCCGAGCTGGCCCGCCGGCTCCGCCCCGCCGTCGTCGGCCCCGACCCCGGCTTGCCCGACGAGCCGCTCCTCGAGCAGCTCCTCGCAGCCAAGACCGCCCGGGGCTGACCGCCTGACCGCCGACCGCTAGGAGGCGGCGCGGTGGCCGGCGGGGACCGAGCCGGCCACGTCGCGGGTGAAGGCGGCGGCCGGCTGGACCTCGTGGACGGCGCGGGTGGAGCGGCCCACCAGGTCGGCCAGCATGCCGATCATGAACACCTGGAAGGCGGCGAACAGGATCAGCAGCGTGTTGATGGCGACCTTGAAGTCGTTGGCCGAGACGTCGTAGATCAGCTTGCCGGTGCCCAGCGCCAGCAGCACGAACCCCAACGGCAGGAACACTCGCAGGGGGTTGAACGACAGCGTCATGCGGATGACCTGGAGCAGGTACCGGCGGGTGTCGGTCCACCAGTGGAACTTCGAGCTCCCGGCCCGCTCCGAGTACTCGATGTCCCAGTACCGCACGCTGTAGCCGTGGGCCAGGAACGTGAGGGTGATGGTGGTGACGCAGCTGAACCCGGGGGGCAGCTGGCTCACGTACTGGAGGGCCACGTCGCGCCGGAAGGCCCGCAGCCCCGAGTTCAGGTCGGGGATCGGCGTCTGCACGAGGTACGACGCCAGCTTGCGGATGAACAGCTTGGCCGGCACCCGGAACAGCTTGTGCGTCCCCTGCTCGGACGTGCGGGCCCCGACGACCTGGTCGTACCCGTCGAGCTCGGCGACCAGCTCGGGGATGAGGTCGTTCGGGTAGGTCATGTCGACGTCGGTCCACACGACGACCCGGCCCCGGGCCGCCCGGGTGCCGTACTTGCGGGCCGAGCCCGAGCCCCGGTTGGTGGCGAACTGGATCAGGCGGATGCCCTCGACCTGGCGGAGGGCCTCGCCCGAGCCGTCGTTCGAGCCGTCGTCGACGACGATGATCTCGTAGGAGTACCGGGACGCGTCCATCGCCGCCCGGATGCGGTCGATCTCGGTGCCGAGGTGGCCCTTCTCGTTGTAGACGGGCAGCACGATGCTGACGTCGAGCTCGCCGTCGTGCTCAGGGAGGGCGCCGCTCGTCGCCAGGTCGACCATGGGGGGCGAGGCTACATGGGGGGTCCGAACGCCCTGTGGTCCGTCAGCCCGGTGCCGCCGTGGCCGGAGGGCCGAACCGGCCGATGCCCTCGCGGAGCAGCTGGACCGTCACGGTGAGGTCCTCGTCGTCGGGGGCGTCGAGGGCGAGGTCGACGGCGACCGTCACCCGGGCCTCGTCGCCGCGGACCCACCGCTCGACGTCGGCCCGGCCGTCGAGGAGGACGCACCCGCAGCGGGCGCCGTCGACCGTGACCCCGAGGCGGATCCGGCGGAGGGGATCGCCACCCGGGGCGGCGGTGGGCCACGGTGCGCCCGTGGGCCGGGTGATCTCGACGGTGGCCCGCACCCGGCCGCCGCCGACCGTGGGACCCTCGACGTAGCGCACCGATCCCTCGTCGGCCTGCGGGTCGGCGCCGAAGCCGTCGCCGTCGAGCAGGTCGCCGGCGTCGGCCAGCGCGTCCTGGCGCGGACCGGGCGCGACCCACAGCCCGAGCGTCGAGCCGGGCTCGACCCAGGCCAGGCGGTAGCCGGCGGCGAAGGGCTCGGGCCGCCGGGCGCCGGCCACGACGAAGGGCTCGCCTTCGTCCCAGGGCGCGCCCTGCACCCGGACCGACGGGTTGTCGGGCGTGTAGAGCTGGTCCCGGTAGAACGACGTCGACAGCGGGTTGGTGGGGTCGTCGGCCACCCAGGCCAGCCGGGCGCCGTCGGGCAGGACGTCGGCCAGCACGGTGGCGTCGCCGGGATCGGCGTGGCGCGACGGGTCGATGCGGTCGACCGCCCGCTGGCTGCCGGCGACGCACAGCACGCCGGCCACGAGCACGAGGGCGACGGCGCGGGGCCGGCGGGGGAGGACCAGCGCCAGCCCGGTCAGGACGGCCATGACGGCGAGGCCGACGACCGTGATCGAGCCCAGCGCGGGCGGACCCTCCTGGTCGATGGCCACGACCCCGAGCACGGGGTAGACGAGGTAGGCGCCCTCGAGCGTCGCCCGCCGGAACCGCCAGAGGACGACCGCCGCCCCGATGGCCACGAGCCCCACGGCCAGCGTCGTCGCCGCCGTGCGGAGGCGGCTCGTGGCGGTGGCGAGGGCGGCGCCGCCCCAGAGCACCAGCGGGCCGGTGAACAGGTCGTTGTAGCGCCCGTAGACGAGGTGGTCGCCGCGGGGCCGGTCGGTCATGAACACGACCGACACCAGGAAGGCCATGGCGACCATGGCCACCAGCGTCAGCGCCACGAGGGGCCCCGTCGGGAACGCGAGACGGGCGACCCGGGCCTCCTCGCCCGCGGTCGCCCGCCAGCCGTCGCGGCTGGCCAGGACGAGGGCGACGAAGCCGATCCCGGCCAGCCCGCCGGTCGTCACCACCACGGTCCACAGCTGGCCGGTGCTCGACAGGGCGAGCGGCCAGAGGTGGGTGACGCGGTCGGCCTCGTTGAGCCCCTGGGTCACCTGCATCGGGTCGTAGAGCCGGTCGTAGAGGGCCTCGCTGCCCAGCTGGACGAGGCCGAGGCCGGCAGCCGTGGCGACGGTCGCGAGCGCCGCCAGCCGGGCGGGGAGCCGTCCGCCGGCGGCGAGGACGACGAGCACCAGGACCACGATCGGGGCGAGCGGGAGGAAGCGGCCGTGGACGGCGTACCCGCCGACCGTCACCGCGACCAGCAGCGCCACCGGCGTGGGCTCGGGCCGGTCGACCACCCGGGCGAGGGCCAGCAGCAGGACGGCGAAGGCCAGCGGGGCGAGGTCGTCGCTCCAGGCCAGGTTGGTCGTGGCGACCAGGGCGGGGAGCGAGGCCGCCACCGCGGCCAGGCCGGCCGACAGCGGCCGGTCGACGTGCGGGAGCCGGCGGGCCAGGGCCTCGAAGGCGAGGAAGGTCAGCCCGCCCAGGACGACGTTGGTGGCCACCGCCGCCCGGTAGACGTCCTCGCCCGACAGACCCAGGGCGAACCAGGGCGCCAGCAGCACCGAGTAGGCCGGCCCGTAGGTCGACGCCAGGCCCAGGTCCCAGCGCTCGCCGCCCGCCAGCAGCCGGGCCATCGCCAGGTAGGCGGGCTCGTCGGCCACCACCCGGGGGAAGCGCCCGTCGACCGACATCACCCACCGCAGCACCACCACCCCCACCAGCCCGGCCCCCACCGCCCACCACCCCCCACCATGCGAACTCGGGGGAGTAGACGCCCGGTTCTGGGCGTCTACTCCCCCGAGTTCGAGGGGTGCGGGGTCGGTCACGTCAGTCGTCGCGGTCGAGGCGGAGGCGGGTGAGCAACCGCCGGGCACCGGCCGACGGGCTCACCGTCCCGGCCTCGACCTCGGCCTCGACCTCGGGGAGGGCGTCGGCCACGTCGGGGTCGGTGCGCAACCGCAGCTCGAGGGCGCCCCGCACCTCGGACCAGAGCCAGGCGCGGGCCTGCTCGGACCGCTGGCGGTCGAGGGCACCGCTGGCCTCGAGGGCTTCGTGGGCGGCGCGGACGGCGTCCCACGCCTCGGCGATGCCGGCACCGGTGGTCGACGACGCCAGGAGGGCCTGCGGCTCGACCTCGGGGTGGCGGGGGCGGAGCAGGTGGAGGGCCCGGCGGATGTCGGCGCAGGCGTGCGCCGCCGCGGTGGCCAGGTCGCCGTCGGCCTTGGTGACCACCACCAGGTCGGCCAGCTCCATGATCCCCCGCTTGACGCCCTGCAGGTCGTCGCCGCCGGCGGGGGAGGCGAGGAGGACGAACAGGTCGGTGAGGTCGGCCACCGCGATCTCGCTCTGGCCGACGCCGACCGTCTCGACCAGCACGACGTCGAAGCCGGCGGCCTCGCACAGGAGCAGGGCCTCGCGGGTGCGGCGGGCCACGCCGCCCAGCTCGCCGCCGGCGGGGGAGGGGCGGACGAAGGCGTCGGGGTCGCGGACGAGCCGCTCCATGCGGGTCTTGTCGCCCAGGATCGACCCGCCGGAGCGGGAGCTGCTGGGGTCGACGGCGAGGACCGCCACGCGGTGGCCGTCGCCGGTCAGATGGGTGCCGAAGGCCTCGATGAAGGTCGACTTCCCGACCCCCGGGGGGCCGCTGATGCCGAGCCGCACCGAGCCCCCACTGTGGGGCAGGAGGGTGCTGACCAGGGCATCGGCCTGCTCACGGTGGTCGGGCCGGGTCGACTCGACCAGGGTGATGGCCCGCGCCAGGGCCCGCCGGTCGCCGGCCCGCACCCCGTCGGCCAGCTCGTTGCTGGTCGGCGCCACTCGCTCGCGAGCTCGCTCGCCGGCGGGCGGTTGCGGGGTCGCGGCGGGCACCGGACCAACGTAGGCGCCGGACCCGTCGCTCCCGGCCTATGGGTAGCGGAGGTCGGCCCTCACGGCGTACTCGGGCGACGCGGCCACGAACGCCACCAGCACCAGGTCGCCCTCGACGGCCAGCCGGGGGGCCCAGTAGGCGGTCTCCGACGGCGCCGCCGGCCGCCGCAGCAGGTCCTCGTAGAGCAGGCCGACCCGGTACCGGCGGGCCTCGAGGGTGGCGAAGAGCTCGAGGGCGATCCGCGTCCGTCCCACCGAGGCGAGGCGGTCCAACCAGTACGCGTGCTCGGCCTCCGTGGGGACCGAGCGCCCCAGCATCGTGATGAACCGCTGCTGGAGCCAGCTGGCGTCGATCCCGCCGACCAGGGCGTAGGCCGCCGGGCTGCCGTGGACGGCCGCCGTCACCTGGGCCACCGTGCGCCGACGAGTGCGCAGCTGGTCGACCCAGAAGGCCTGGCCGGCGGGGTCGGCGTGGACACCGAGGCCGTCGATGAAGATCTCGTCGACCACGAACTCGAGGTGCTCGGTGGACCGGGCCAGGCGACGCAGCAGCGAGCCCTGGCTGAGCCGGCCGGCCTGGATGTCGGCGACCGCCGAGGACAGCTCGGAGGACGTCGGCGGCCGGCCGAGCAGATCGTCGTACACGGCCCGGACCAGGTCGTGCAGTGGAGTCTCCGACGCCCGGCGCACGATGTCGACGTCCGCACCGTCGTAGGCGATGTCGTAGGAGTGGACCCCGCCCATCTCGTGGTGGCGGAAGCGCCCGGTGCGGGCCCCGGCGCGCAGGACCGGAAAGTGATCGCCGATCGCCACGTCCTCGAGGTTGGCCTCGGAGCGGAGCGTGCCGTCGAGCGTCGCCGTGCCGGCGACGGTCACCGGGGCGGTCACGTCCTCGTCGCTGGCGACGTGGTGGAGGATGCCGGCGGCGCGCTGGCGCAGGTCGCCCTCGACCTCCAGCCCGGGGACCCGGAGGTAGAGCTCGCCCTCGTTGACCAGGTCCTGCGCCGCGGTCCACGGGTCGCGGGTGTCGATCTCGCCGACGTTGATGACGTCGGTGTCGATCGTGGTGGTGGAGGGCACGTGGCCCGACGGGTCGACCAGGGGCGAGATGTCGAGCTCGCCGTAGTTGATGAAGGTGGCGGCGACGCCGTTGTCGACCATGTCGGCGGGCTGGCCCCGGCCGTTCCACACGGCCACCCGCCCGTGGTTGACGAAGATGCCGCCGAAGCGCAGCGCCGAGGGGGCGACGGCGTTGCTCTCGAGGACGAGGATGGTTCGCGGGCTCACCGCTCCGGACACGTTGACGATCCCGGTGGCCCACACGTTGATCTCACCGTCGCCGTCGAAGAGGACGATGCCGCCGTCGACGGCCACACCGTTCTTCAGGTCGTCGCCGTCGCCGGTGCAGTCGCCGCCGCTGGGGTGGCCGCTCTCGAAGTCGAAGTCCAGGTCGCCGATGCGGACGTCGTCGGCGTGGAGCTGGCCACAGCCCTCGAGGGTGCCGTGCTTGGTCCAGAGCGCCTGGGTCACCGTGATGCCGTCGGCCATGTCGACGGTGCCGTCGATGGTGAGCGGCCCGCTCACCGTGAGCGGCTGGAGGGCCCGCAGCGTGCCCTCGACGGTGACGAGGCTGGCGAGCGTCAGCGGCGTCGTCCCACCGTCACCCACCTCGAGGGTGGCGCCCCGGGCTGTGGGGGCCGCGCCGACCTGGAGAAAGGCGACGGTGGCCGACGCCTCCAGGCTGACCGTGTAGGTGCCGGGCACGGTGATGCACACGCTGTCGCTCGCCTGGGGCACGGTGCCGCCCGACCAGCGGCTGGCGTCGGACCAGTCACCGCTGGTCGGCGTGGTCCACGACTTCGTGCAGTCCCCGGGCGCGGCCGCCCCGGGCGCAGCTGGCGCGGCGGCCACCCCGAGCGTCGCCAGCGCGACCGCCGCCACCACGAGGGCGACGGCGCGCCCCCTCTTCGACCGTCCCGTCACGACCATCCCTGGCTCCTCACCCGCTCGTCCCCCGCTCCCCGACCGTACCCCGAGGCGGGGCCTACGGGTAGCGGTCCTGGGCCCGGTCGAGGTACTCGCCCGAGGCGGCCAGGTTCACCGCCAGCGCCAGGTCGCCCTCCCGCGTGATGCGGCCGGCCCAGTAGTCGACGCCGTCGGGGTCGCCGGCCCGTCCCAGCAGGTCGCCGTAGACGAGCTGGACCCGCTGGCGGCGCGACTCGAGCGACTGGAAGAGCTCCTTCGCCACCTGCGTGTAGCCGCGGGACCGGACCCGTCCGACCCAGTAGTCCCGCTCGCTCGTGCTGGGCTCGCGCTCGAAGAAGATGCCGTAGAGCCGGTGGACCCACAGCTCGGGCCGGTTCTCGGCTTGGTACACGATGTACTCGCCGCTGGCGTAGAAGCCGGCGGCCACCTGGAGCACGGTCTGGCGCCCCGAGCGGAGCTCGTCGACCCAGTAGGCGGTCTCGGTGGGGGTGCCGGGCCGCTTGAGCGTGTCCAGGTAGAACCGCTGCACCAGGACGCCGATGTACTCGGGCGAGAGCGAGAGCTGGCGGACGAGGGTGGCCCGGGTGAGGGTGCCGGTGTCGAGGGCGGAGGCCGTCTGGGTCAGCTCGGTCGCCGTGGGCTGGCGGTCGAGGAAGTCCTGGTAGGCGGCGCGCACGAACCGCCGGCTGGCGCTCTCGCTCGCCCGCCGGACGAGCGTGACCCGGTCGGTGCCGTAGGTCGTGTCGTAGCTGGCCGGGCCCTGGAACTGGACGTCGGAGAAGGTGCCGGTGCGGGTGCCGGTGGTGATCACCCGGAACGTGGCCCCGACCGCGGGCGCATCGCCGTCGGTGTCGACCTGGAGCCAGCCGGCCACCGCGACCGAGCCGGACGGGTCGGTGATCAGCCGGCCGTGGCCGAGGGCGCCGATGGCAGGGGTGATGGCGGTGAAGACCTGGCTGGTGGGAGCGAGGACGACGTCGCCGGGATCGACGGCCAGCTCCTGCGCGCCGAGGTCGAGGGCGCCCTCGTTGCGGAGATCGCCGAGGAGCTCGAGCGGGTCGTCGAGCTCGACGTACCCGCGGTTGGTGACGTCGGCCAGGATCCGCGAGACCTGCTCGGGACCGCCGGCGGCGCCGACCAGCAGGTGGCCGTCGTTCACGAAGGTGCCCGCGCCGTCGGTGCCCAGGCTGGCCTGCGAGGTGGAGCCGGCGTCGTCGCCCAGGACGATCTCGCCCTCGTTGGTGAACGTGTCGCCGAAGCGGGCGTGGGCCTCGGCGCCGTCGGCCCGCCCGTTGACGAGCAGGCGGGTCTGCTCCCGCACGGTGCCGCTCACCGTCACCTCGCCCTCGATGGCCACGCCCACCTCGGCCTCGCCGTCGAACTCGACGGCTCCACCGTCGGTGACGAGGAACTGACCCGTCTCCCAGTCGGTGCCCTCGACCGAGAAGCCCCCGACGCGGAGGGTGCCGTCGACGGTGACGACCGGGTTGCCCGCGGTGGGGCCGGCGGTGGAGATGGTGCCGCCGCTCAGCCAGAGGCGGGTGGCGACCTCGACGTCGAGCGGGGCCGACAGGTCGACGACACCGTCGAGGAGGATCTGGTCGGCCGTGATGGAGAGCGGGCGCTCGACCCGGAGCGTGCCGGGCGGGGGGAAGGACGGGTGGTTGGCGTAGAACCGGAGCTGGCCGGTCGCCAGCTCGAGGGCGGTGTCCAGGGTGCCCGGATCGGCCGGGGCCGAGACCTCGCCGAGGATGTCGATGCGTCCGTCGGGGTCGGTGCGCACGGCGACGGTGCCGGCTCCGCCCGCGGGCGACCCGAGCGTGAGCAGCCCGTGCTTGCCCACGTCGATCTCCTCGTGGGCGAGCAGCGTGGTCGGGGTGACGCCGGGGACGACGGCCAGCTCCTGGGTGTGGGTCCCGCCGTGCTCGCCCAGCCGGAGCGAGGCCACCTCGGCGCCGGGGCCGGCCAGCGTCACCGTGAAGGTGGCGGCCCCGAAGATGCACACGTGGTCGGTCGGGAGGGGGACGATGCCGCCGGTCCACTTGGTCGGGTCGCTCCAGCTGCCGCTCACGGGTGCGGCCCACGAGCGCGAGCACGCGGGGAGGGCGCCGGCCGGAGCTGCCGTGCTGGCCATGCCGCCGAGCGGCGCGAGCAGCGCCAGCACCAGTGCGGCCGCGCGTCGGCGCGCCACCTTCTCGATCCCCGTCATCCGAGGCCCCTCTCTCCGTCGAACCCGCGCCGGGAGCGTAGCGCCGGGGGAGCGTCAGGGATAACGGACCTGGGCCCGGGCGAGGTACTCGGCGGACGAGGCGAGGTTGACGGCGAGGGCGAGGTCGCCCTCGGCGGTGATGCGGCCGGCCCAGTAGTCGACGCCGCTGGGATCGCCGTCGCGGCCGAGGAGCTCGCCGTAGAGCCGGTCGACCCGCTGGCGGCGCGACTCGAGCGACTGGAACAGCTCGATGGCGACGCGGGTCCGGCCCCTGGCCGTGATGCGCCCGGTCCAGTAGGTCAGGTCGCCGCCGGTCGGGGCCCGGTCGAAGAAGACGTCGTAGAGGTCGGTGATCCAGGCCGTGTTCGTCCCACCGGCGCGAGTGAAGTACTCGAGGCTGGCGTAGAACGAGCCCGCCACCTCGGCCACGGTCTTGCGGCCGGTGCGCAGCTGATCGACCCAGAAGGCGACGCCGGCGGGGTCGCCGGGGCGGCCCAGGGTGTCGGCGTAGAAGCGCTGCACCAGGGCCGTCACGTACTCCTCCGAGAGCGACAGCTGGCGGACGAGCGAGGCGCGGGTCAGGGTCCCACCGTCGATGGCGGTGGCCTTCTGGTTCAGCTCGGTGGTGGTCGGCTGACGGTCGAGGAAGTCCTGGTAGGCGGCCCGGACGAACCGGCGGCTCGCCGTCTCGCTGGCCCTACGGACCAGGTTGACCTGGGTGGCCGTGTACTGCGGGTCCCAGCTGGCCGAGCCGATGAACGCCAGCTCCTCGAAGGTGCCGGTGCGGCTGGCGCCGGTGACCACGCCGACGGTGGTGTCGACGGCCGGGGCGGTGTCGGTGGAGATCTCGAACACGCCGTCGACGGTCGCGGTCCCGGCGACCGTGAGGCGGCCGGCGTCGGACCCGTCGACGTCGGTGTGGAGCAGGCTGGAGGCCTCCAGGTCGACGTCGCCGCCGACCGTGAGCTCGCCCCCGCCCAGGCCGACCTCGCCCTCGACCTCCACGTCCCCAGTGACCTCGATGACGCCGTCGTCGGTGCCGAGGAAGCCCCGGGTGACGAGGTCGGCATCGATGGTGGCCGGCCCCGGATGCTCGGTGAACCGCTCGAGCTGCTCCTCGCTGACCAGGGTGGCGCCGGGCCCGGAGCCGGCGATCGTCACCTCCGTCGTCGGACCGGGCTGGAGGTAGACGTCGCCCCGGGTGGTCCACGTCCCGGTGAAGGTCAGGGTGGTGTCCTGCGCATCCAGGGGCTGGATCCTGATGTCCTGGCGCGAGGCGGTGTCGCCGTCGACCGTGACCTCGCCGCGGACGGCGACGTCGATGGGCTGACTGCTCTCGAAGCTGAGCTCGCCGCCCTCGATGACGAAGCCCGGCCTCGCGTCGGGGTTCCCGATGACGGCGTCGCCGACCCGGAGCCCGTCGTAGGCCGCCACGACCCATTCGCCGGTGATGGTGCCGCCCTTGGTCCACATGGTGTCCTCGACGTGGAGGACGTGGTTGACCTGGAGGACGCCTTCGGTCGTGAGGGCCCCCTCGATCCGGATGGGCAGGTCGAGCCGGAAGGTGCCGGTGTTGACGACATCGCCCCGGATGATCTGGGTCGCCACCTGTCCGTCGAGCTGGGCCATCCGGCCGCCGTTGTCGACGATGGCCCCGCCGCCCACCCCGATGGCGACCTGGTTGAAGTCGCTGTCGCCCAACAGGATCGAGCCGCGAGCGCGGGTCTCCATGCCCTGGGTGGCCATGAGGGCGGTGTCGCCGTTGAGGATGGCGCGCTCGACGACGAGCGTCTGGGCGTCGGTCCCGGGCCCGGGATTGCCGACCCGCAGCGAGGCGACGGTGATGGCCGCGCCCCCGTCGTCCACGGACACCGTGTAGGTCCCGGCGACCGTGATGCACACGTGGTCGGTGCTGGTCGGGAGCGTGCCCCCGCTCCAGCCGGCGGCGGTGTCCCACGAGCCGCCGGCGGTGTTCGTCCACGTCTTGGTGCAGGCGGGCAGGGCCGCCCCGCTCGGCGCCGCGGTGGAGGCCACCACACCGATCGGCGCCAGCAGCGCCAGCGTCACCAGCAGCGCGCCTCGGCGCGCCGACCTCGCAGAAACCCTCATCGTCGCCACACCTTTCCGCCGCGCCTGCGACGGGCCGCACCGTACCCGCGCCAGACTCCTCCGGTGGACGTGCTCGACGTGGTGATCACGGTGGTCGGCGGCCTGCTCGTCCTCGTCACCCTGCTCGACGCCTTCGACACCCTGCTGGCCACGCACCTGGCCGGGCTGGGCTGGAGCCTGAGCGGCATCTACTACGCGGTGACGTGGCGGTCGTACCGGGCCCTGTGCGCCCGCATCGGTGACGACCACCGCCGGGAGCAGGCTCTCGGCCTGTTCGGCCCGGCGTCGTTCATCGGCCTGCTGCTGGTGTGGACGACGGCCTCGATCGCCGGCTGGGGTCTCGTCTGGTGGGGCGTGCGCAGCCAGTTCTCGGTGCCGCCCGAGAGCGTCGGCGACGCCTTCTACTACGCCGGCGTCGCCTACTTCTCGATCGGCTTCGGCGACATCTTGCCGGGGTCGGCGCTGACCAAGGTCCTGTCGATCCTGGCCGCGATGGACGGTCTGGGCACGCTCGGCCTCGTCATCGGCTACCTGCCGACGTTGAGCGCGGCCTACAAGGAGCGGGAGAGCCAGCTCCTCCTGCTCGACGACCTGACCGATGCCCGCATCACGCCCGTGTCGCTGATCCTCAGCCGCATCGGGCCCGACGGCGACACCACCGAGCTCGACCTGATGTTCCGCGACTGGGAGCGGTGGTGCGCCGACGTGTTCGAGTCGCACAGCTCGCTCCCGATGCTCGTGCTGTGGCGGTCGAAGCACCGGGGCCACTCGTGGATCACCGCCCTCGGCGTGGTCACCGATGCCGCCATCGACCACATCGCCGTCACCCCCGGGGCCGAGCGGGGCCCGGCGATGCGCCTCTACCGCCAGAGCGTGCGGCTGGTGTCGTACCTGAGCGACCGCTTCGGCCTGCACCCGGCGCCCTACGAGTGGCCCGGCCCCGAGGCCTGGGGCGTCGCCCACGCCCACCTGACGGAGGCCGGGGTGGTGGGCCGGTCGGTGGACGAGAGCTTCACCCTGCTCCACGAGCTGCGGGAGCCGTTCCACCCGGCCATGGAGGCGTTCATCGACGTCTTGCTGGCGCCCCGGGGCTTCTGGGGCGTCACCGCCGCCCAGCACCTGGCCGAGCCCGACCTCGATCCCATCTTCCGCCGCGTCGACCGCCGCGACCCCGACGACTAGGGCGCCCGGCAGGTGCCGCCCCATCCGCCCCCAGCGGTCGGGATCGGCACCTGCCGTGAGGCCCGAGGGGGATCGAGCCACGTGGCGTCGAGGACGCTACGAACCCCCCGTCAACCAACCGCTAACGGGCCAACCCTTCCGAACTCGGTGGGATGGACGCCCGGTTCTGGGCGCTTACTCCACCGAGTTCGCCGGGGCTGAGCGGTCAGCGGGCGCGGAGGAGGGTGAGGACCTGGCGGGCGGCGTCGGGGATGTTGGTGCCGGGGCCGAAGACGGCGGCGACGCCGGCCTGCTCGAGGAACGGGATGTCGCCGGGCGGGATGACGCCGCCACAGACGACCAGCACGTCGTCGGCGCCCTGCTCGTGGAGCGCCTCGATGAGCTGGGGGACCAGGGTCTTGTGCCCGGCGGCCTGGGACGAGACACCTACGATGTGGACGTCGTTCTCGACGGCGTCACGGGCGGCCTCGGCCGGGGTCTGGAACAGCGGGCCGACGTCGACGTCGAAGCCGAGGTCGGCGAAGGCGGTGGCGATGACCTTGGCCCCGCGGTCGTGGCCGTCCTGGCCCATCTTCACCACCAGCATCCGGGGCCGGCGGCCCTCCTCGGTGGCGAAGGCGTCGATGTCGGCCTGGACGGCCTCGAACCCGGCGTCACCCTCGTAGCCCTTGCCGTACACGCCCTCGAGGGTACGGACCGTGGCCGAGTGCCGGCCGAACACGGCCTCCATGGCGTCGCTCATCTCGCCGACGGTGGCCCGGGCCCGGGCGGCGTCGATGCACAGCGCCAACAGGTTCCCGTCGCCCTCGGCACCGGACCGCAGGGCTGACAACGCCGCGTCGCAGGCCGCCTGGTCCCGCGCCTCGCGGATCCGCGAGAGCTTGGCGACCTGCTGGGCGAGGACGGCGCGGTTGTCGATGTCGAGCACGTCGACCTGCTCGGGGTTCTCGACGACGTACCGGTTCACGCCGACCACGACCTCCTCGGCCCGGTCGATGCGGGCCTGGCGGCGGGCGGCGGACTCCTCGATGCGGAGCTTGGGCATGCCCGACTCGACGGCCTTGGTCATGCCGCCCAGCTCCTCGACCTCGGCCATCAGCTCCCGGGCCCGCTCGACCAGGTCGTTGGTGAGCGCCTCGACGTAGTAGCTGCCGCCGAGCGGGTCGACCACGTGGGGGATGCCGGTCTCCTCCTGGATCACCAGCTGGGTGTTGCGGGCGATGCGGGCGCTGAAGTCGGTGGGCAGGCCGAGGGCCTCGTCGAAGGCGTTGGTGTGGAGGCTCTGGGTGCCGCCCATCACCGCGGCGAGGGCCTCGATGGTGGTGCGGATCACGTTGTTGTACGGGTCGAGGGCCGTGAGCGACACGCCCGAGGTCTGGCAGTGCGTCCGCAGCATGAGCGACTTCTCGTTGCGCGGCGAGAACTGGCTCATCACCTCGTGCCAGAGGATGCGGGCGGCCCGCAGCTTGGCCACCTCCATGAAGAAGTCCATGCCGATGGCGAAGAAGAAGCTGAGCCGGCCGGCGAAGCGGTCGACGTCGAGACCCCGGTCGAGGGCGTAGCGCACGTACTCCAGGCCGTCGGAGATGGTGAAGGCCAGCTCCTGCTCGGCCGTCGCCCCCGCCTCCTGCATGTGGTAGCCGGAGATCGAGATCGAGTTGAACCGGGGCATGTGGTCCGACGTGTACTCGATGATGTCCGAGACGATCCGCATGCTCGGCTCGGGCGGGTAGATGTAGGTGTTCCGGACCATGAACTCCTTGAGGATGTCGTTCTGGATGGTCCCGGAGAGCTGCGCCTGGTCGACCCCCTGCTCCTCGCCGGCCACGATGAAGCTGGCCAGGCAGGGCAGCACGGCCCCGTTCATCGTCATCGACACCGACATCTTCTCCAGCGGGATGCCGTCGAAGAGGATCTTCATGTCCTCGACCGTGTCGATGGCCACGCCGGCCTTGCCCACGTCGCCCTCGACGCGGGGGTGGTCGGAGTCGTAGCCCCGGTGGGTCGCGAGGTCGAAGGCCACCGACACGCCCTGCTGGCCGGCGGCGAGGTTGCGCCGGTAGAAGGCGTTCGACTCCTCGGCGGTGGAGAACCCGGCGTACTGGCGGATCGTCCACGGCCGGTTCGAGTACATCGTGGCCCGCACGCCGCGGGTGAACGGGGCGAAGCCCGGCAGCGTGTCGGCGTCGATGCCGTCGAGGTCGGCGGCGGTGTAGAGCGGCTTGACGTCGATGCCCTCGGGGCGGGTGCGGGTGAGCTCGTCGGGATCGCGGCCCTTGAGATCGCTGCTGGCCTGCTGGCGCCAGTCGTCGAGGCTCGGATCGGCGTCGCTCGTCACGACCCGCAGATTACGGGTGGGGTGGTTCCCGCCCCCAGCCCGCCCCGGCCCGGCGCCGCCGTCAGCCCACCGCGTCCTTGATGGCCTGGTGCAGATCGAACAGCAGCTGGTCGCCGGCACCGACCCACCCACAGGCGCCGTACACGGTGTCGACCGTCTCGTAGGTGGCGCAGCCGAGCTCGCTGTCCCCGTCGTAGTACACGTAGCCGTACTCGCCGTCGTTGGCGTCGAATCGGAAGTTGTCGAGCAGGGAGTAGTCCGCCTCCAGGTCGTCGACGGTGCGTCCCGCCCACATGGCCGCCACCATGGCGCCGCCATCGTAGAGGCACATGTCGGCAGTGCCGAGCTCACCCTCGAGCCCGGTGGGCATCAGGTCGTGGCCGACGGGCCCGGGCCCATCGAGCCCGGCGACCTGCGGGCACCAGACCGGCGTCGCCTCGGCCGGTGCGGTGGTCACGACCGGCGTCGTGGTGGGCGGCACCGTGGGGCGCGACGGTCGTGACGGGCGCCGTGGTCGTGGACGTGGACGTGGTCATCGACGGTGCCGTGGTGGTCGTCGGCTCGGTAGTCAGGGCGGGTTCGTCGTCGGCGATCGGTCCGGCAACGGCGGGCTCGTCGGTGTCGCCCCGGGTGACGACGAAGATGCCCGCGGCGGCGACCGCCACCACCAGCACGGCGACGGCGATGACCAACCCGATGGGGGCACGGGGCGGGGTGGGCGGCTCCGGAGACGTGGCGGGGACCGGGGCCGGCCAGGCCGTGGGGGGCGCCGCGCCCGGCCCGCTCGCGGAGAAGCCCGGTGGCTTCCAGTGGCCGTCGTCGCCGAGCACCCAGTCGGGCGCGGGCGGTGGGTGGTCGGGCACGGTCTCTCCGATCCGCCGGTCGTCCCGGTTCGATCGGCCGCGCCCACGGGTTCGTGAGCGGGACGATGCCTCTTCCATGAACACTGATGTTCATGTATCGTCCGTGACATGCGTCATGTGATCCCTCGCACTGTCGCCAGGCTCCTCGCCGTCCTCCTCGTCGCTGCCCTCACCGTCCTGGCCCCCACCTCCCCACCGGCGGGAGCGGCTCCGCCGTTCCACTCGTCGTCCGGCATCACCGTCCTCGGCGTCGCCGACCACGGCCGGGTCCAGAACGTCCGGATCTCGACCCCGGCGGTGAGCACGGCCGCGCTCAGCACGCGCGACTTCCACGACGTGTCGATCATCCTCCCCGCCGGCTACGACCCGGGCGTCGACTACCCGGTGCTGTACCTGCTCCACGGACGGGGTGGGGGCAACGGCGACTGGATCATCAACACCGACGTCGAGGAGCTCACCGCCGGCCGGCCCCTGATCGTCGTGATGCCCCAGGCCGGCCGGGCCGGATGGGGGGCGAACTGGCGCAACCAGGCCTTCGGGGCCCAGCAGTGGGACACCTTCCACCTCGACCAGCTGATCGGCTGGGTCGACGCCAACCTCAGCACCATCCCGAACCGCACCGGCCGGGCCATCGCCGGCTTCTCGATGGGCGGCACCATCGCCATCCGCCACGCGGCGATGCGCCCGCACCTGTTCAGCTTCGCCGGTGGCTTCTCCGGGGGCTACGACCTCGAGGATCCCCGCATGCGGGGCGTCGTCACCGGCTCCCTCTTCCTGGAGGGCCTGCCGCCCGACGGGCCCTTCGGGGCGCCGTGGGACCCGGCGTGGCGGGCGAACAACCCGTGGCACCGGGCCGCCTCGTTCCGCGACATCCACACCGTCCTGTACGCCGGCCGCAACTGGAGCGACCCGGCCGCCGGCACCCTCGAGCGGGAGTCGCACGCCATGAGCTTCCAGTTCTGGCAGCGCATCCAGGCCGCCGGCGCCACCCGGAGCTGGTTCCTCGAGTACGACGATCCCTCCTGCGGCCACCACTACGGCTGCGCCCGCGAGGCCCTGGCCCGCGAGCTGGGTCCGATGATGGACGTACTGGCCGGTCCCTAACCTGCGGCGCCATGGTCACGTGGCGCACGATCGAGGACGGCGACCTGGAGGCGGTGGTGGCGGCGGTCGACGCGGCCGCCGACGCCGACGGGCTGGAGGAGCGGTTCTCGGTCGACGAGCTGGTCGAGCGGCTCGACGGCCAGGGCGTCGATCGCGCCACCGACTCCCGGCTGGGCCTCGGCCCCGGGAGTGAGGTCCGGGCCTGGGGCCTGGTCGAGACGCGGGGCGAGCCCGCCGAGCTGGACCGGGTGTGGGTGTGGGGCGGCGTCCACCCCGACCACCGGCGCCGTGGTCTCGGCCGCGAGCTGCTGGCCTGGCAGGTCGAGCGGGCCGGCGCCCTCCACCGCGCCACCTGGCCCGACGTCCCCGGCGTGGCCGAGGCCATGGCGCCCGGCGAGTCGGCCAGCCACGAGCGGCTGTTCGCCCGGATGGGCTTCTCGGTGCTGCGGTGGTGGCTCGACCTGGGCCAGCCCCTCGACGATCTGCCGCCCCTGCCCGACGCCCCCGAGGGCGTGCGCTTCGTGCCCTACGCGGAGGCCGACGACGAGGCCGTGCGTCTCGCCTTCAACGCCTCGTGGGCCGATCACTGGGGGTCGCGCCACCGCGACGCGGAGGGGTGGGCCACCGAGATGGTGGGCTCGTCGGTGTTCCGCCCCGACCTCAGCTCGGTGGCGGTGGCCGGTGACGAGGTCGTCGCCCTGCTCCTCGCCGAGCGCTACCCGCAGGACGACGAGGTGCGGGGCCACGCCGAGGCCTGGATCGGGACTCTCGGCACGGTGCGGGACTGGCGGGGTCGGGGCGTGGCCTCGGGTCTGATCGTGCGGGCCCTGCACGCCTTCCGGGCCGACGGCCTCGACCACGCCATGATCGGCGTCGACGCCGACAGCCCCACCGGTGCCGCCGCCCTCTACCGCCGCCTCGGCTTCGTCGAAGAGCACCGCTTCGCCAGCTGGGCCCACCCGCTCGACTGACCGGCGGGCGAGGGTGGCTAGGCGTGCAGGGCGATGTAGGCGAGGTAGGCGACGGCAGCCACCACCAGCATCACCGAGATGATGACGGCCGGGCCGACCCTCCGGCTGGCGACCGGGTCCTCGACGACGACGGTCGACCGGGCCCGCTTGGGGCCGGAGTCCATCATCGGTGGCGGCTTCCAGTGGCCGTCGGACCCGAGGATCCAGTCGTCTGCGGGTGCGGGGTGAGGTGCCGTGGGGGCGTCACGCTGTCCCATGTGTCCCCCCATCGGCCCCAACCGGCCAGATGTGAATCGGCGTAGGTCGTTCGACCTAGTTCAGCGTCAGGTCCGCCAGCGAGATGAGGTAGCTGTCCTTGTCGATCGGGAGGTCGACGAAGGCCTCCAGGATCTCTTCCTCGTCCTCGAACACGATCGTGGCGCGGCCGGCGGCCGGATCGTCGAACCGGACCGAGCCGGGGAACGGCCCCTCCCGGACCTCGGTCGGCCCGCCGCTGGCCGTCAGAGCATCGACGCGATCCTCGAAGCCGTGCAGCTTGCCGACGCGGATGTGCTCGCCGTAGCGGCACTCGATCCCCGAGATGTCGACTCCGTTGATCGAACGCTCGACGCCCTCGCGCACGATCTCCTGGGGCACGAGCTCGTCGGTCATGCGGCCCACCCACTCGACCTCGGGGCAGACGTCGTCGCCTCCGGGCCCGAGCACCGTGCGGGCCTTCGACTCCATGGCG
>DASVEC010000402.1:0-2434 GCA_036380755.1 Iamia sp.
ACCACCGACGCCTTCCGGCGGGTCGTGGCCGGCGACGCGTCGATCGGCGCCCAGCTCGACCGGCTGGCGGGCGTGGACCTCGACGACCGGGACGCCATCGGCACCATCAGCGCGGAGATCCGCCGGAGCATCGAGGCGATCCCCGTCCCCGACGGCCTGGCGACCGCGATCACCGACGCCCTCTCCCGGATCGGCGAGGACACCGCCTGCGCGGTGCGGTCGAGCGCCACCGCCGAGGACCTGCCGACGGCCTCGTTCGCCGGCCAGCAGGACTCCTACCTGGACGTCGTGGGGCCGGCCGCGATCCTCCGGCACGTCAGTCGCTGCTGGGCCTCGCTGTTCACCGACCGGGCCGTGACCTACCGGCTGCGCAACGGCGTCGACCACCGGAAGGTCCACATGGCCGTGGTCGTGCAGCAGATGGTGCTCCCCCACGCGGCCGGTGTCCTCTTCACCGCCCACCCCGTCACCGGCCACCGACGGGTGGCCACCGTGGAGGCCGGCCTCGGTCTCGGTGAGGCCCTGGTCGCCGGTCTGGTGGACCCCGATGCCTACGAGGTGCACGACGGCGTGGTCACCGCCAGGACCGCGGGCACCGAGCCGGCGCTGACCGACGACCAGGTCCTACGGCTCGTGGAGCTCGGCCGGACGATCGAGGCGCACATGGGCTGCCCCCAGGACATCGAGTGGTGCCTGGCCGACGACCGCTTCCACATCGTCCAGAGCCGGCCGATCACGACGCTGTTCCCCATCCCGGCCGCGGACGACGGCGACAACCACGTCTACGTCTCGGTCGGCCACCAGCAGATGATGACGGACCCCATCAAGCCCCTCGGGCTCTCGGTGTGGAAGCACACCGCGCCCCGGCCGATGCCCGACGCCGGCGGACGGCTCTTCGTCGACGTCACCCACGAGCTGGCCTCGCCGGCGACCCGCGACCGCATCTTGATGCTGGGGGCGTCGGACCCGTTGATCGGCGATGCCCTGCGGACCATCGTCGATCGTGAGGGCTTCCTGCCGCCGGCCCCCGACGACGGTCCTGTCGGGCCGCCGCCCGGTGCCGCCCCCACCCCCGCCCCCATCGAGACCGATCCCGCCATCGTCACCGAGCTCATCGAGCGCACCCAGGCGTCGATCGCCGCCTCGCGGCGGGAGATCGAGGCGAGGTCGGGGGTGGCGCTGCTCGACGCCATCGAGGCCGACTTCGGGGAGCGGCTCCGGCAGAGCGTGTCCGACCCGCGGAGCATGCAGGTGATCATGGCGGCGATGGAGGCCACGTCGTGGCTCAACGACAACCTCGAGACGTGGCTGGGCGAGAGGAACGCGGCGGACACGCTCACCCAGTCCGTCCCCCACAACGTGACCTCCGAGATGGGGCTGGCGCTGCTCGACGTCGCCGACGCCATCCGCCCGCACCCGGAGGTGGTGGCCTTCCTGGAGCAGGTCGACGACGACGCCTTCCTGGAGCAGCTGCCCACGCTCGCCGGCGGGCAGGAGGCGCTCGCGGCCATCGAGGCGTTCCTCGACCGGTACGGCATGCGCGGCGTCGGCGAGATCGACATCACCCGCCCGCGCTGGAGCGAACGCCCCCGCACGCTCGTGTCCCTGATCCTCGGCAACGTCAGGACCTTCGAGCCGGGCGCCGGGGCCCGCCGCTTCGAGCGCGGGCGCCAGGAGGCGTTGGCCAAGGCCGAGGACGTGCTGTCCCGGCTGCGGGCCCTGCCCGACGGGGACCAGAAGGCCGACGAGACCGAGAGGATGATCGACCGGGTCCGGACCTTCGCCGGGTACCGGGAGTACCCGAAGTACGGGATCGTCTGCCGCTACTTCGTCTACAAGCAGGCCCTGCTGGAGGAGGCGGATCGGCTGGTGCAGGCCGGCCTGCTCCGTGAGCGGGAGGACGTCTTCTACCTGTCGCTCGCCGAGATCCGCGACGTGGTGGCCGGGACCGCCGTCGACGACGCCCTCGTCGAGCAGCGCAAGGAGGCCTTCGCGTCCTACGCCGCCCTCACCCCGCCCCGCGTGCTGACGTCGGACGGCGAGGTGATCTCCGGGACCTACGGGCGCGACGACGTGCCCGCCGGTGCGCTGGTCGGCCTGGCCGTCTCCGCCGGCACGATCGAGGGCCGGGCCCGGGTCGTCCACGACATCTCCGTGCCCGACCTCCGGGCCGGCGACATCCTCGTCACCGCCCACACCGACCCCAGCTGGTCGCCCCTCTTCGTGTCGATCGCCGGCCTGGTGACCGAGGTCGGCGGGCTCATGACCCACGGCGCGGTCGTCGCCCGGGAGTACGGCCTCCCCGCCGTCGTCGGCGTCGAGCGAGCGACCCAGCGGATCGAGGACGGCCAGCGCATCCGCGTCCACGGCACCGATGGCTACGTCGAGCTCGTGTCCTAGCCCATGATCTCGTCATGGCCTCCCTGGATCAGCT
>DASVEC010000403.1:0-14583 GCA_036380755.1 Iamia sp.
CGGAGACGCTCGACGACCTGCGGGCGATCGCCGAGGCGGTCAAGGCCGAGGGCATCGAGTCGCCGCTGGCCCTGATCCTCAACCGCTGGTTCATCGAGTCGTGGATCACCGGCGCCGGCGAGTCGGTGGTCAACAACGGCAACGGCCGCGACGACACCGCCACCGAGTCGACGTTCGACAACCCGGTGACCCACGAGATCTACACCTGGATCAAGGAGATGACCGACGACGGCCTGCTGGCCGGCTACTCGGCCACCGCCGGCCAGATCAACCAGTACCTCGCCGTGGCCCAGCAGAACTCCTCGCTGGTGATCGAGACCTCCACCGCGGCCACCGCCATCAAGGCCGTGCTGGGCGGTGTCACCTACGACGACGCCGAGGGCCTCGACGTGGGCGACATCGACCCGTCGGTCATCGACGTGCGGGCCGGGCCCTTCCCCGGTCTGGAGGAGCCCTCGCAGGTGCGGGTGTCGGGTGGCTACTTCGCCATGACCAACACCGGGACGCCCGAGGAGCAGGCGGCGGCGTGGGAGTTCATGCGCTGGATGTGGGAGGTGCCCCAGCAGGTCACCTGGCACCTGCAGGGCTCGTACCTGCCCACCACCCAGGTGGTCGCCAACGACCCCGCGGTGCAGGAGTACTGGGAGACCGACCTGGCCGGGAAGCTGCTCAAGGTGTCCTACGACCAGCTGGTCCAGGTCGACTCGACCAACCAGGCCCCGCTGATCGGCCCGTACACGGACTACACAGAGGCCATCAAGACCTCCCTCGACCGCCTCGTGCTCGAGGGCGCGTCGGTCGATGACGTGATCGCCACCGCCGACGAGGAGATCCAGGCCGCCCTCGACGAGTACATCGAGGCCAACGGCGGCTGAGCCAGCCGTCCCCGATAGGATCCTCGAACGCCGCCTCCGACCATGCCAGACTGACCTGTCTGGCCGGGGTTGGAACGGGCTGAGGTGCGCGTCTAGCATCGTCAGTCGGCCCATGGGGCCCTCACGCTGCTGCGCGGGGGCCCGGACCGAAGCCCGCACAGGCCAGGAGTGGAACGCTGCCGAAGCCCAAAGACGACGCCATCGTGCTCGAGGGAACCGTCCTCGAGTCCCTGCCGAACGCCATGTTCAAGGTGGAGTTCGAGAACGGCCACACCGTCCTCGCCCACATCTCGGGGAAGATGCGCATGCACTACATCCGGATCCTCCCGGGTGACCGGGTCCAGGTCGAGCTCACGCCGTACGACCTGTCCCGGGGCCACATCACCTACCGCTTCAAGTAGCCCCGCCCCAGTCCTTCCCTCCCTGCCACCCGAAAGCCGCCTCATGAAGGTCCGTCCCAGCGTCAAGCCGATGTGCGAGAAGTGCAAGATCATCCGCCGGCACGGCCGCGTCCAGGTGATCTGCACCAACCCCCGCCACAAGCAGCGGCAGGGCTGACCTCATGACCCGCACCACCCTCCTCCTGACCCTCGGAGCTCACTGATGGCCCGCATCGCCGGCGTCGACATCCCGCGCGAGAAGCGCCTCCTCATCTCGCTGACCTACATCTTCGGGGTGGGCGCCACCACCGCCGCCAAGATCTGCGCCGAGACGGAGGTCGACCCCGACACCCGTGTGCGCGACCTCACCGACACCGAGGTCAACAAGATCCGGGCCTGGATCGACCAGAACCTCAAGGTCGAGGGCGATCTCAAGCGCGAGGTCCAGCAGGACATCAAGCGGAAGATGGAGATCGGCTGCTACCAGGGCCTCCGTCACCGCAAGGGCCTGCCCGTCCACGGGCAGCGGACCCAGACCAACGCTCGTACACGCAAGGGCCCGAAGAAGACCGTGGCCGGCAAGAAGAAGGTGCGCAAGTAATGGCCAAGCCGAAGCCGGGAGGCCGTCGCCCCCGCAAGCGGGAGCGCAAGAACGTCACCCATGCGGTGGCGCACATCAAGTGCTCGTTCAACAACACGATCATCTCCTTCGCCGACCAGGAGGGCAACGTGCTCGCCTGGGCGTCGTCGGGGAACGTGGGCTTCAAGGGCTCGCGGAAGTCGACGCCGTACGCGGCGCAGATGGCCGCCGAGCAGGCTGCCCGCCGGGCCATGGAGCACGGCGTGCGCAAGGTCGACGTGCAGACCAAGGGCCCCGGCTCGGGTCGCGAGACGGCCATCCGGTCGATCCAGAACACCGGCATCGAGGTCACCGGCGTCAAGGACGTCACCCCCGTGCCCCACAACGGCTGCCGCCCGCCCAAGCGGCGCCGGGTCTGAGGAGGCCTGCACCATGGCTCGCTACACCGGACCCAAGGTCAAGATCAGCCGTCGGCTGAACGTCAACATCTTCGAGAACGACAAGGGGCAGCGGCTCCTCGATCGCAAGCCCTACCCCCCGGGTGAGCACGGTCGGGCCCGCCGCCGTCAGCCGTCCGAGTACCTGATCCAGCTGCAGGAGAAGCAGAAGGCCAAGTACATCTACGGCGTCCTGGAGAAGCAGTTCTCCAACCTCTACAAGGAGGCGACGCGCCAGCAGGGCGTCACCGGCGAGAACCTGCTGCGCATGCTCGAGCAGCGGCTCGACAACGTGACCTTCCGCGCCGGCTGGGCCTCCACCCGCCCGCAGGCCCGCCAGTTCGTCTGCCACGGCCTGGTCAAGGTCAACGGCAAGCGCGTCGACATCCCCAGCTACCGGGTCCGCAAGGGCGACGTCGTCACCCTCACCGACAAGGCCCGCGGGATGATCGTCATCCGCCACAACCTCGACACCATCGACCGGCGCACGCCGGACTGGCTCGAGACCGGCGACGACGGCTTCCAGGCCACCGTGCGCGAGCTGCCCACCCGGAGCCAGATCGACGTGCCGGTGCGCGAGCAGCTCATCGTCGAGCTCTACTCCAAGTAGTCCTCGCCCCCCACCTGAACCCACCCCACGCGAACACGAAGAAGATCGAGGAAAGAGACACGATGCTGGTCATCCAACGACCGACGGTCGAGGCGCTCGACGAGGAGCAGGGGAACCGCCAGCGGTTCTCGATCAGCCCCCTCGAGCCGGGCTTCGGCCACACCCTGGGCAACTCGCTGCGCCGCACCCTGCTGTCGTCGATCCCCGGCGCGGCCGTCACCGAGGTCCGCTTCGACGACGCCATCCAGGAGTTCGACACCATCCCGGGCGTCACCGAGGACATCACCGACATCATCCTCAACCTCAAGGACCTGGTGCTCACCTCCGAGTCCGAGGCTCCCGTGACCCTGCGCCTCGACGTGCGGGGCCCGGCCGAGGTCACCGCGGCCGACCTCCAGCTCACCGCTGACGTCGAGGTCCTCAACCCCGAGCTCCACCTGGCCAGCCTGAACGGCAAGGGCCGCCTCTCGATCGACGTCACCGTCGACCGGGGCCGGGGCTACGTCTCGGCCGAGCGCAACAAGCAGGGCGCCACGATCGGGATCATCCCGGTCGACTCGATCTTCTCGCCGGTCCGCCGGGTCGCCTTCGACATCCAGCCGACCCGGGTCGAGATGGACACGGACTACGACCAGCTCGTGCTCGACATCGAGACCGACGGCTCGATCACCCCCCGCGACGCCCTGGCCTCGGCCGGCGCCACCCTCAAGTCGCTCGTCGAGCTGATCGAGGGCATGAGCGACGACCCCCAGGGCCTGGTGCTCACCGAGGCCGACAGCGCCGCCACCGGCTCGCCCGACCTCGAGCTGCCCATCGAGGACCTCGACCTGTCCGAGCGTCCCCGCAACTGCCTCAAGCGGGCCCAGGTCAACACCATCGGCGAGCTGCTGCTCAAGACCGAGGACGACCTGCTGGCCATCACCAACTTCGGCCAGAAGTCCCTCGACGAGGTCCTGGTCAAGCTGGACGAGCGGGGCCTGTCCCTGAAGGGCCGAGGAGACTGACATGCCCGCCACCCCGAAGAAGGGCCGTCGCTTCGGCGGCAGCGCCTCCCACCAGAAGGCGATGATGGCCAACCTCGTCGCCTCGCTGGTGGCCGCGGAGGCCATCACCACCACCGAGGCCAAGGCCAAGGCCCTGCGCCCGGTGGCCGAGAAGCTCATCACCAAGGCCCGCAAGGGCGGTCTCCACAACCACCGCCAGGTGGTGTCGGCGCTGGCCGGCGACAAGGAGGCCGCGGCCAAGCTGATGGAGGAGATCGGCCCCCGCTACGCCGATCGCAACGGCGGCTACCTCCGCATCCTCAAGCTGGGCCCGCGCCAGGGCGACAACGCCCCCATGGCCCGGGTGGAACTGGTCTGAGTCTCTCGTCACTCGTTCGCTGGCGCTCACTCCGTTCCTCGAACTTGGCGTGCTCGCTGCGCTCGCGCTGAAGACCTCTCCGGAGCCGGACGCCTCGTTCCTCGGCGACACGGCTCCTCTGCGGGGGGAGACCCCCCGCACCCCCCAGCGGCTGCGCCGGGCTGCGGGTGCTTCGCGGGAGATCTGGCTGGGTCGCGTGCGGGCGTCGTCTGAGGCGTTCACGCCGACGCCCTACTGTCCTCCGGCGTGACGCTGTTCGATCCGGTGGAGGCGGCTACGCCGGTCGGGCCGACGCGGCGGTTGCGGCTGACGGTGGCCTACGACGGCACCGCCTTCCACGGCTTCGCCCCCAACCACGGGGTGCGGACGGTGGCCGGCGTGCTGGGCGAGGCGCTGGGACGGTGGCTCGGCCACGAGGTCGAGATCACCTGCGCCGGCCGGACCGACCGTGGCGTCCACGCCCGGGGCCAGGTCGTCACCGTCGACGTGGCCGAGTCGCGGGTCAGCCGCGACGGCGACCTCGCCGCCCTGGCCCGGTCGGTCAACAAGATGTGCGGCCCCGAGGTCGCCGTGCGCGACCCCGCCCTCGTCGACGGCTCGTTCGACGCCCGGTTCTCGGCCATCGCCCGGCGCTACCGCTACCGGATCTGGAACCACCTCGAGCCCGACCCGGTGACGGCGCGCCAGGCCTGGCACATCGAGCGCCCGCTGCCGCTCCCCGTCCTGCGCCTCGTGTGCGACCCGCTCATCGGCGAGCACGACTTCTCCACGTTCTGTCGCCGGCCCAAGGTCCGGGAGGGCGACACCCCGCCCAGCCTCGTCCGCCGGGTCACCGAGGCCCGGTGGATCGACGAGGGCGACGGCCACCTGCGGTTCGAGATCGAGGCGTCGGCGTTCTGCCACCACATGGTACGCAGCATCGTCGGCACCATGGTCGCCGTCGGCCTGGGGCGGATGTCCGCCGGCGACGTCCGCCCCGCCCTGGCTGCCCGCGACCGCTCCCTGTCCGGTGACATGGCCCCGCCCCACGGCCTCACCCTCTGGACCGTCCGCTACCCCGGCTGGTCGAGCGTCGAGGACTGAACGTCAGCCGAGCAGGTCGACGCGGAGGCCCTCGGCGCGGAGGAGGTCGACGGCCTCACGGCGCTGGTCGGGGTCGCGGGTCTCGAGGGTGAACACGACCTCGACCTCGTCGATGGCCACCTGCACGCCGGCCCGGTGGTGGTCGACGGACAGCACGTTCAGCCCCAGCCGGGCCAGCATGCCGGTGATGTGGGCCAGGGCGCCGGGACGGTCGGGCACGACGATCCGGAGCCGCACGAAGCGCCCCGCCGCCGACAGGCCCCGCTCGATGAGCTTCCCGAGGAGCAGCGGGTCGACGTTGCCGCCGGAGAGGACGGCGAGGGCGGGACCGGTGCCCTCGACCCGGCCCGACAGCAGGGCCGCCAGCCCCACCACGCCGGCGGGCTCGACCATGGCCTTGCAGCGCTCGAGGACGAGGACGAGGGCCCGGCCGATCTCCTCGTCGGTGACGGTGACGACATCGTCGACCAGCGCCTCGACGTGAGCGAGGGTGAGCGCCGACGGTGACTTCAGGGCGATGCCGTCGGCGATGGTGTGGACCGAGTCGAGGGTCACGGGCGAGCCCTTGTCGAGCGAGGCCCGCATGGCGGCGGCGCCGGCCGCCTCGACGCCGACGATCCGCACGCCGGGCCGCAGCGCCCGCAGGGCCACGGCCACCCCGGCCAGCAGGCCACCCCCACCGACCGGCACCAGCACGGTCTCGACCGTGGGAGCCTCGGTGGCCAGCTCCAGCCCGACGGTGCCCTGGCCGGCGATCACCAGCGGGTCGTCGAAGGGCGGGACGAGGTGGGACCGGCCGTCGGCGGCATCGGCCCGGGCCACGGCCAGGGCGTCGTCGACGGTGGACCCGCTCAGCACGACGGTGGCGCCGTAGGCCCGCGTGGCCTCGATCTTGGGCAGCGGCGCCGTGTCGGGCATCACCACGGTCGCCCGCCGGCCGGCCTGGGCCGCGGCCAGCGCCACCCCCTGGGCGTGGTTGCCGGCCGAGGCGGCGACGACCGGCTTGGCGTCGTGCGGGAGCGAGCGGATGTGGTGCGACGCCCCCCGGACCTTGAACGAGCCCGTGCGCTGGAGGTGCTCGGGCTTGAGCCAGATCTCCCGCCCCGCCAGCCGGCTCAGGGTGTCGGACACCTGCGCCGGGGTCGGGCGGACGACGTCGGCGATGTGCGGCACCGCCGCCCGCACATCGTCGATCGAGACCAGCTCCACGCCCGGGACCGTACCGGGGTCAGGGCTCCCGGCGGCCGGTGGGTTGGACGACGGTGTGGAGGGCGAGGCCGAGGCCGAGGACCAGCAGGGCGACCGGGAACAGCACCCGGATCGAGTCGAGACCGGTGCGGGCCAGGAGGCCGTCCTCGGTGCCGGTGCCGACCGGAGCACGGCTGACGCCCCCGCTGGCGACCTCCTCGCCCGGAGCGGTCGGGTCGGGTGGGTCGACCGGGGTCGAGGGGACGGTCGGCTCGGTGGGCGCCGGTGGCTCCTCGCCCGTCGGCTGCGACCGGCCGACCCGCCACGTCAGCGGGGCCGGGGCGTGGAGGTCCTCGCCGCCGAGCGACGGCCAGATGATCGAACGATCGACCTCGCCCACGCCGGGCCGGCCGTAGTCGCACACGCCGTCGGGGAAGGCCGTGGCCAGGGCGTCGAGCTGCTCGGCCGTGAGCGACGACGGGTAGTCGGCCGGGTCGATGGGCTTCAGCTGGCACTTCACGACGTCGTCGCTCGCCGGCATGCCGGCCCCGCCGCGGGGCGTCGACACCACCGGGAGAACGAGGGCACAGGGCCCCACGCCGGAGTCGAAGTCCTCGGGGACGTCGACCCGCAGCGGCAGGCCGAGGTCGGGCAGGTCGGCGCCGGGCAGGAGCGGGCCCTGGGCCAGGCCCAGCGGGCCGTTGATGGCGGCGGTGTCGAGCCGGCCGCCGATCGTGCCGAAGGTGCAGCGGTCGTAGACCGAGGCCGGCCGGGCGCCGGCCACCGCGGCCACGTGGTCGCCGCCGGGTCCGGGCCGGGCCGCCTCCACGTCGGTGACCCACTCCTCGGCCTCGTCGAGGGCATCGGCCTGGGTGACGACGCCCCGCCAGATGACCTGGGTGTCGTCCTGGCCGGTGTGGGCCCGCAGGCGGGCCCGGATCTGGAAGGGCCGGACCGACTCGTGGATGTTGGCCACCGGGATGAGGTCGAGGTACGGCGCCAGGTCGATGACCGGGGTCTCGCCCAGCGCGCCCCGCCCGATGATCATCCCCGACTCGTAGAGGAGGCGGGCCACGGACGGATCCATGGCCATCCGCTGGGGCTGCGGGTTGGCGTCGATGTCGAGCCCGCCGATGCTCGTGTTGAGATCGACGAACTGCTCCGGTGTGATCACGCCGTCCCGCAGCGCCTGCAGGCCGTACTGCACGCCGACGTTGTCGAGGGGCCGGCGGGCGAAGCCGGTGGCGGGATCGATCCCGAACAGGTTGACGTTGGAGTCCTGGAGGGTGCAGCGCACGCCGCCGGGGTTGGTGGCCGGGTCGTAGCGCTGCTCGGGTGGGACGCAGCCGGTGGTGGGGTCGAGCCGGTCGTAGAAGGCGTCGGTCCAGCTCTGGCAGATGGCGTTGAGCTGGTTCCCGCTCAGCAGGTTGTGGCCGTTGACCGCCGCCTTCTGGGCGTCGGTCCAGCTGAGCGCGGTCGAGCCGTAGTAGCTCTGCAGCAGGCCGCAGTCGGCCACGGTCATCGCCGTCGACGGGATGTCGGTGAAGCTGGCCGTCGGCATCCCGGCGGCGAGCAGCCCGGGAGCGTTGTTGATGGCGTTGTACTGCTGCAGGGCGGCACCCGAGCCGTTGGTGCCGATCACCGCCTCGACCAGGCCGTACTGCTCGCTGATGTGCTCCTTGATCATCATCGCCGTCTCGACGCTGACGAAGGGGTTGCAGTGGACGCCGAAGCTGGTGAGCGTCGAGTGCACGGTGGCGTGGCCCCGGGCCAGCATCTGGTCGATGCCGGTGAGGTTGATGAGGAGGCGGTCGGCCGACACCTGGGTGAGGTCGACGGCGCCGAGCACCATCAGCGGGTCGTTGGTGCCCTGCTGGTAGCCGACGCCGCACGACTCGCCGAAGGCGTGGTACACCCGCCCGTCGAACTCGCCACCGTCGAAGGCCATCGGATCGTCCCGGCTGGCCGGGTCGTCCAGGACGGCGATGCGGGTGATGCCCCGGTTGATCGTGCGGGTCTCGACGCGGGCCACGAACGGCACCGCCTCGCCGCTCGACGTCTCCGTGGTCATGACGTCGTCGGGGTACGGCGCCGACGGGTCGGCGAGCTCGTGGAACCCCTGGTCCTGCGTCGACCGGTAGAACCACTGGTACACGGGGGTGATCGAGCAGTCGGCGTCGAGCGGGGCGCCCAGGCCGGCGTCCTCGGTGCGGCACCGGAACGGCTCCTGGTGGGGCCCGGAGGTGATGGGCCCGGTGACGGGGTGGTCGCGGACGACGAGGGTCGCCCGCTGGGTGCCGGAGACGGCGACCAGGGTGTTGTCGCCCTCGACCAGACCGGTGACGAGGCCGCGGCGCTCGCCGTCGGGGAGGGTGGCGAAGACGGCGCTGACGTCGGTGCCGTCGCGGGTGACGGTGAGGGGGGCGTCGGCGGCCAGGCCCCGGACGGCGACGAGGACGTCGCCGCCGCTCACGGTGTCGGGCATGGTCGACAGGGTGATGATCTCGAACTGGCCGGCGGCCAGGGGCGGGGTCCGGAGCGTGTGCAGATCGGCGTCCACCTCGGCCGGCCCGGGGTCCTGGGCCGCGACCGGTGCCGGGCCTGGCCCCACCAGGAGCGTCGCCCCCAGGACGCCCAGAGCCGCCACCGTCCGTCGCACCCGGTTCCTGCGCACCCCGTGCACCTTCGGCGTGCCCCGGTCCGTCCCTGCCACCGCCCTCCTGCGAACTCGGTGGGGTAGACGCCCAAAACCGGGCGTCTACCCCACCGAGTTCGGGAGGGGGGTGGGCGCGGCCGGGCCCATAGCACCCCCGAGGTTGCCCGGGGTGGAGGCCGGCCCGTAGAGTTGCCAGTCGGCCCGGAGGGCTCTGACGTGGCGCGAGCCCGTCAGGCGAGCCCCGGCCGAAGACCGTGAACCCCCGGCCGTGCCGGAACGAGGAGAACAGCCGTGCCCACCTACTCGCCGAAGGCCAGTGAGATCCAGCGTCGCTGGTACATCGTCGACGCCGAGGGCCTGGTGCTGGGTCGCCTCGCCACCGAGGTCGCCCGCATCCTGCGGGGCAAGCACAAGCCGACCTTCGCCCCCCACCTCGACACCGGCGACCACGTGATCATCGTGAACGCCGACAAGATCGTCCTGACGGCGAACAAGCTCGAGACGAAGATGGTCTACCGCCACTCCGGCTACCCGGGCGGCATCAAGGAGCAGACCTACGGCGAGGCCCTGGCCAAGAAGCCGGCCGACACCGTCCGCCGCAGCATCAAGGGGATGCTCCCGCACAACCGGCTCGGCGCCCAGCAGCTCACCAAGCTGCAGGTCTACGCCGGCCCGACGCACCCCCACGCCGCCCAGAAGCCCGAAGTCCTCGAGATCCCCGGCGCCCGCCGCGCCACCGCGTAGGAGACCCTGCCGTGCCCAAGCCCCTCGTCCAGACCACCGGTCGCCGCAAGAGCGCCGTCGCCCGCGTCCGCCTCCGCGACGGCGAGGGCAAGATCACCGTCAACGGCCGGGCCGTCGAGGACTACTTCCCGAACGAGACGCACCGCATGGTGCTCTCCGAGCCGCTGGTCGCCATCGAGGCCACCGAGCGCTACGACATCGACTGCACCATGGGTGGCGGTGGTCCCACGGGCCAGGCCGGCGCCATGCGCCTCGGCATCGCCCGGGCCCTGGTCGCCCTGGACGAGGAGAGCCGGCCCGTGCTGAAGGCCGCCGGCTTCCTCACCCGGGACGCCCGGGAGAAGGAGTCCAAGAAGTACGGCCTCAAGAAGGCCCGCAAGGCTCCGCAGTACTCGAAGCGTTGATCAGCTCCTGAACGAGCTGACATGACGCTCAGGTTCGGCACCGACGGCGTCCGGGGCGCAGCCAACACCGAGCTGACCCCCGAGCTGGCCCTGGCCCTCGGCCGGGCCGCGGCGCGCACCCTGGGTCCCGGCCCGTGGGTCGTCGGGCGCGACACCCGGGTGTCGGGCCCGCTGCTCCACGCCGCCTTCGCCGCCGGGCTCGCCTCGGAGGGGGCCACCTCGGTCGACCTCGGCGTCGTGCCCACGCCGACCGTCGCCTTCCTGGCCGCCGCCGACCAGCTGCCCGGCGCCATGATCTCGGCGTCGCACAACCCCTTCGGCGACAACGGCATCAAGCTGTTCCGCACCGGGGGGCTCAAGCTCGACGACGCCACCGAGGACCGGCTCGAGGCCGACCTGGAGGCCATCGAGGCCGAGGGGATCCCGGGCTCGGCCGTCCGCCCCGGGGGCGACCTGGTCGGCCAGCTGCACACCGCCCCGGACGCCTGGGAGCGCTACGCCCACCACCTCACCCACGACGTGCTCGACGGGCGCGACCTCGGGGGGCTCAAGGTGATCCTCGACTGCGCCCACGGCGCCGCCTCCCAGATCGCCCCGCAGGTGCTGGCCTCGCTGGGGGCGACGGTCACCGTGCTCCACGCCGACCCCGACGGCACGAACATCAACGCCGGTTCGGGCTCGACCCACCCCGAGGCCCTGCAGACCGCAGTTCTGGCCCGCGGGGCCGACGCCGGCCTGGCCTTCGACGGTGATGCCGACCGGGTCCTGGCCGTCGACGCCCGGGGCGAGCTCGTCGACGGCGACCACCTGATCGCCCTGCTGGCCCTCGACATGCGGGCCCGGGGGCTGCTGCACGACGACGCCGTGGTCGTCACCGTCATGACCAACCTCGGGTTCCGCCAGGCCATGGAGGCCGAGGGCGTCCGGGTCGTCGAGACACCGGTGGGCGACCGCTACGTGCTCTCGGCCCTGGAGGAGCACGGCCTCGCCCTCGGCGGCGAGCAGTCGGGCCAC
This sequence comes from Iamia sp., assembly GCA_036380755.1. Classification (GTDB taxonomy): domain Bacteria; phylum Actinomycetota; class Acidimicrobiia; order Acidimicrobiales; family Iamiaceae; genus Iamia. The sequence continues at coordinate 11,334 of DASVEC010000403.1, forward strand.
ATCATCCTGCGCCAGCGCGCCACCACCGGCGACGGCCTGCTGGCGGGGCTGAGCGTGCTCGATGCGGTCAAGCGGTCGGGCCGCACGCTCGAGGAGCTCGCCGGCGTCATGACCCGCCTGCCCCAGGTGCTGCGCAACGTCCGGGTGCCGGGCGCGGCCAAGGAGGCCGTCGAGAAGCTGGCGCCCGAGGTGGCCCAGGCCGAGATCGCCCTGGCCGGGCGGGGCCGGATCCTCGTCCGGGCCAGCGGCACCGAGCCCCTCGTCCGGGTCATGGTCGAGGCCCCCACCCACGACGAGGCGGCGTCGGTGGCTGAGTCCCTCATCGCGGCCCTGGGCTAGAGCCCAGGGCGGGGGCCCCGGACCGCCGCCGAGGAGGGGGCGGGTGGGACTCGGTAGCATCGTCCGGTCGTCGACGACCCCGGGAGACCTGCATGTGCGGCATCATCGCGGTGGCCCGCCGCACCAGCGAACGGACCCCGCCCGAGGCGGGCGTCGTGCTCGGCCTGGTGCAGGGCACGGCCGATCTGGTCACGGCGTGCAAGGTCGGCCGTGACGTCCGTGGTCCCCTCGACGAGGTGGCCGCCCGGCTGACCGAGGCCGACGCCCTCCTGCGGGGCACGCCCGGGGTCCGGGCCCTCCTCGGCGACACCGCCCTCGTCGCCGGGCTCGAGACCGCCCTGTCCGACCTGGCCGGCGCCATCGCCGCCCTCGACGGCCGGCTCGACGAGGTCCTGGCCGACCGGCCCACGGCCGAGCAGGAGGAGATCGCGTCCTCGCTCGTCGCCGTGCGCGACGGGGCCTGGGCCATCGGCCGCGACCGGCTCCGCACCGCCCGGGCCGTCGCCGGGCTGGCCGGCCTGGGCGCGTCCCGGGCCGCCATCGAGGCCATGACCTCGGTCCAGCTGGCCCTGTCGGCCCTCGACCGCCTCGAGGTCCGGGGCCGCGACTCGGCCGGCATCAGCATCCTGGTCAGCGGGCACGGCCTCGACCTCGACGCCCCCGACCTGGACGCGACCCTGGCGGCGCGGGGGGACGACCCGACCTACGGCTCGGGCTCGGTCCGGGTCGCCAACGACTGCCTGTCGTTCGTGTACAAGGCGGCGGCCGAGATCGGCGAGCTGGGGGACAACTCGGCCGGTCTCCGCAGCGCCATCGCCGGCGACGGCCTCCTCGCCCGGGCCATCGCCGCCGACGGGGCCGAGGCCCTCGTCGTGGGCCACACCCGCTGGGCCAGCGTCGGCATCATCTCCCAGGCCAACGCCCACCCGGTCAACAGCGACGAGGAGGGTGACGCCCCCGCCACCCCCTTCGTGAACGCCGCCCTCAACGGTGACATCGACAACTTCGCCGACCTCAAGGCCGAGGCCGGTCTGCGGATCGCGGCCGAGATCACCACCGACGCCAAGGTCATCCCCACCCTCGTGAGCCGGGCCCTCGCCGCCGATCCCGGGGATCCGACCGAGGCCTTCCGCCGGACGGTCACCCGCTTCGACGGCTCGGTGGCCATCGCCGCCTCGGTGGCCGACGACCCCCAGACCCTCCTGCTCGCCCTCCGGGGCAGCGGCCAGGCCCTCTACGTCGGGCTGGCCGACGACCTGTACCTGGTGGCCTCGGAGCCCTACGGCGTGGTCGAGGAGTGCACCACCTACCTGCGCATGGACGGCGAGACGGCGGCCGACCCCGCCGACCCGGCCGGCAGCCGCGGCCAGGTCGTCGTGCTCGACGCCCGGCGCGCCGGCACGGTCGAGGGCATGCGGCGCCTGTCGTACGCGGGGGCCGACCTGCCGGTCACGCTCGACGATCTGGCCCGGGCCGAGGTCACCACCCGCGACATCGACCGGGGCGACAACCCGCACTTCCTCCTCAAGGAGATCAGCGAGTCGCCGTGGTCGTTCCGCAAGACGCTGCGGGGCAAGATCATCACCGCGGCCGACGGCACCCTCGAGGCCCGCCTCGGTCCCGAGACGCTCCCCGACGCCACCCGCAAGGGCCTGGGCGTCGGCACCGTCACCCGCGTCATCGCCACCGGCCAGGGCACCGCCGCGGTGGCCGGCCAGGCGCTGGCCGCCACGCTGGCTCGTCTCACCGCCGGGTCCGACCTCCGGGTCGAGGCCCGCCTGGCCACCGAGCTGAGCGGCTTCGCCCTGCTGCCGGACATGTCCGACACGCTCGTCGTGGCCGTCAGCCAGTCCGGCACCACCACCGACACCAACCGCACCGTCGACCTGGCCCGCTCCCGGGGCGCCACCGTCGTCAGCATCGTGAACCGGCGGGGGAGCGACCTCACCGACCGCTCCGACGGCGTGCTCTACACGTCCGACGGGCGCGACGTGGAGATGAGCGTGGCCTCCACCAAGGCGTTCTACGCCCAGGTCGCGGCGGGCATCCTGCTGGCCTCGGCCATCGCCGCCGAGGTCGACGACAGCGCCACCGGCCGGGCCGACCGCTCCCGCCTGCTCGCCGGGCTGCGGGCCCTGCCCGAGGCCATGGAGGAGGTCCTCGCCACCCGGCCCGCGATCGCCCAGGCCGCCCAGGAGCTGGCCCCGCGGAAGCGCTACTGGGCCATCGTCGGCTCGGGCGCCGACCGCATCGCCGCCGAGGAGCTGCGGATCAAGCTCTCCGAGCTCTGCTACAAGGCCATCGCCTGCGACGCCACCGAGGACAAGAAGCACATCGACCTGTCGTCGGAGCCGCTGATCGTCGTCTGCGCCGCCGGTCTCCAGGGCTCGAACGCCGACGACGTGGCCAAGGAGGTGGCGATCTACCGGGCCCACAAGGCCTCGCCCATCGTCATCGCCTCGGAGGGCGACGAGCGCTTCTCGGCCGCCCTCAAGGTGCTCACCGTCCCCGCGGTCGACCCGGCCCTGTCGTTCGTGCTGGCCACCGTCGTCGGCCACCTGTTCGGCTACGAGGCCGCCCTCGCCATCGATGCCTCGGCCCTGCCGCTGCGCCAGGCCCGGGCCGCCATCGAGGCCCGCATCACCGGCCCCGGCGACGGCGACGGCGAGCGCCTGCTGGCCGACATCCGATCCGACTTCACCCCGCTGGCGGCCCGCTTCTTCGAGCTCCTCCGGGGCGGCGGCTACGACGGCACCCTCGAGGCCGCCACCGCCGTCCGGCTGGCCTCGCTCCTCCGCGACGCCACCGGGCTGGTGCCGCTCGAGAGCTTCGACGTCGAGCTCGGCCGGGCCGGCTCGGCGGTGGCCCTCGTCGAGGACCTCACCAGCGCTCTCACCGATGCCATCGAGGA
>DASVEC010000404.1:0-4423 GCA_036380755.1 Iamia sp.
CCGTGAGCCACGAGATCCGCACGCCGATGAACGCGGTGATCGGCCTCACCGGGCTGCTGCTCGACTCCGAGCTGGACGAGGAGCAGCAGGAGCTGGCCGTCGGCGTGGCCATCTCGGCCGAGGGCCTGCTCGACCTGATCAACGACCTGCTCGACTTCTCGAAGATCGAGGCCCAGAAGCTCGACCTCGAGCAGATCGACCTCGACCTCGAGGACCTGATCGGCGAGGTCGCCATGATCGTCGCCGACGGTGGCCACAAGAAGGGCCTCCAGGTGATCGCCTACTGCGACCCGGCGGTCGACGCCCACCGCAAGGGCGACCCCCTGCGGCTCCGCCAGATCCTCCTCAACCTGGCGTCGAACGCGGTGAAGTTCACCGACAAGGGCACCGTCGTCATCCGGGCCGTCCCCGCCGGCAAGGACGACGAGATGGTCGCCTTCGAGGTGGTCGACACTGGCGTCGGCATCGCCGAAGAGGCCCGCACCCGGCTGTTCAAGCCCTTCTCCCAGGCCGACGACACCATCACCCGGCACTACGGCGGCACCGGTCTGGGCCTGGCCATCGTCAAGAACCTGGTCGACCTCCAGGGCGGCGACATCACGGTGGACAGCGAGATCGGCGTCGGCACCTGCTTCCGCGTCACCCTGCCGCTGCCGAAGAGCACGCAGACCCGGGTCGAGGCCGGTCTCGACGCCCTCGTCGGCCTGCACGCCCTGGTGGTCGACAACAACGCGGTGACGAGGACCGTCCTCGCCCACACCCTCCACACGTGGGGCTTCGTCGTCGACCAGGCCGAGTCGGCCGAGGACGCCCTCGAGCTCTACGCCCGCACCCGCGGCAGCTACGCCCTGGCCATCCTCGAGTACCAGCTCGACGGCATGGACGGCGTGAAGCTGGGCGAGGTGCTGCGGGCCCAGGACCCGAACGCCTCCACCGTGATGATGCTGCTGAGCTCGGACCCCAACGTGTCCCGGCGGGCCGCCCACGAGGCCGGCATCCGCTCGGTGCTGGTCAAGCCCGTCCGCAACACCTACCTGCTCCGGCGCATCGTCGACACGATCGTCGCCGAGCCGGAGGCGCCCGCCCTCCCGGCGCCCCCCGCCACCCCCTCGCCCGCCGTCCTCACCCCCTGACACACCTGCTCAACCCGGCCCCCAGCCGGACCCCGAAAGGACCACCCCGATGCCCGTCATCCTCCTCGTCGACGACAACAAGCTGAACCAGCTCGTCGCCAAGGGAACCCTCAAGCGCCTCAACTACGCCGTCGAGATCGTCGACTCGGGCGCCGACGCCGTGCGGGCGTGTGCGTCCCGTGGCTTCGACGCCGTCCTGATGGACATCATGATGCCGGGCATGGACGGCTTCGAGGCCACTGCCCGCATCCGCGCCGTCGACGCCACCCGCGGCGACGGCCGCCACACCCCGATCATCGGGCTCAGCGCCCGGGCCATGGAGGGGGACCGGGAGCAGGCGCTCGCCGCCGGCCTCGACGACTACCTCACCAAGCCGGTCCGCGAGGACCAGCTGCGGGCCGCGCTGGAGCGCTGGATCCGCCCCGTCCCCGTCCTCGACTGATCGCCACCGCTGTACGGCGGACGGGTCCGGAGCAGGGGCCCGTCCGTCGTCGCGTCTGCCGTGACCTCTCCCGGTAGGTTCGGCGCCATGGCAGAGGGATCCGAGACCGCCGTCGACGTCAAGCCCCGCAGCCGGGACGTCACCGACGGCCCCACCAAGGCGCCGGCCCGGGCCATGCTCCGGGCCGTCGGCATGGGCGACGGCGACTGGGACAAGCCCCAGGTGGGCGTGGCGTCGGCCTGGAACGAGATCACGCCGTGCAACGTCACCCTCCGGCGGCTGGCCGAGCAGGTGAAGGCGGGGGTGCACGCCGCCGGCGGGTTCCCGCTCGAGTTCGGCACGATCACCGTCAGCGACGGCATCAGCATGGGCCACGAGGGCATGCGGGGCTCGCTGGTGAGCCGCGAGGTCATCTGCGACTCGGTCGAGACCGTGGTGTTCGCCGAGCGGCTCGACGGGTTCGTCGGCCTGGCCGGCTGCGACAAGTCGATGCCGGCGATGCTCATGGCCGCCGCCCGTCTCGATCTGGCCAGCGTGCTCGTCTACAACGGCTCGATCATGCCCGGGCACCACGACGGGCGGGCCCTCGACATCACCAGCGTGTTCGAGGCCGTCGGGGCCCACGCCCTCGGCACCATCGACGACGCCGAGCTGTCGGCCATCGAGCGGGCCGCCTGCCCCGGCGAGGGCGCCTGCGGCGGCATGTTCACGGCCAACACCATGAGCTCGATCGGCGAGGCCATCGGGCTGTCGCTGCCCGGCTCGGCGTCGCCCCCGGCCATCGACGCCCGCCGCGACGGCGACGCCCACCGAGCGGGCGAGGCCGTGGTCGAGATGCTGCGCCAGGGCATCACCGCCCGCATGGTGATGACCAAGCCGGCCTTCGAGAACGCCATCGCCGTCACGTCCGCCCTCGGTGGCTCGACCAACGCCGTGCTCCACCTCCTCGCCATCGCCAACGAGGCCGGCGTGGCCCTCGAGCTCGAGGACTTCAACCGCATCGCCGCCCGGGTGCCCCACGTGGCCGACATGACGCCCGGCGGGAAGTTCCACATGAGCGATCTCGACCGCATCGGCGGCGTCCCCGTCGTGCTCAAGATGCTGCTGGAGGAGGGCCTGATCCACGGTGACGCCCTCACCGTCACCGGTCGCACCATGGCCGAGAACCTCGCCGACATCGATCCGCCCGCGCCCGACGGCGTGGTCGTCCATCCGATGTCGGCGCCGATCCACGCCGAGGGCGGCATCAACGTGCTGTCGGGGTCGCTGGCCCCGCAGGGCGCGGTGGTGAAGGTCGCCGGGCTCACCGAGGACCAGATGCGCTTCGAGGGCACCGCCCGGGTCTTCGACGGCGAGGACGGGGCCATGGAGGCGATCCTCTCCGGATCGATCCAGCCCGGCACCGTCCTGGTCATCCGCTACGAGGGCCCCAAGGGCGGCCCCGGGATGCGGGAGATGCTGGCCATCACCGGGGCGCTGAAGGGCGCCGGGCGGGGCGCCGACTGCGCCCTGGTCACCGACGGCCGCTTCTCCGGCGGGACGTGGGGCTTCTGCATCGGCCACGTCGCCCCCGAGGCCACCGACGGCGGCCCCATCGCCTTCGTCGCCGACGGCGACACCGTCCTGATCGACGTCCGCGACAAGCGGCTCGACCTGCTGGTCGACGAGACCGAGCTGGTCCGCCGCCGCGACGGCTGGTCGCCGCCGCCGTCGCGCTACCCCAGCGGCGTCCTCGGCAAGTACGCCCGCCTCGTCCAGGGCGCCGAGACCGGCGCCATCACCAACCCGCTCTGAGAATCCCGAACCGGTGATCAGATAGGACGGGAAACCGTCCGATCTGATCACCGGTTCGGGAGGGGTCTAGGACGGCGGCATCAGTGGGGGGCCGTCGAGGCGGTCGATGGTGGTGAACTCCTCGACGGCCTTGCGCGTCAGCTTGGTGGGCTGGTGGACGGGGGTGCCGAGGCCGATCATGGCCACCAGGGCGTGGTTGCGGGGGAGGTGGAGCAGCTCGGCCGCGGCCGGCTCCTCGGCGACCAGGAAGGTCGTGAGGACGCCGCCCAGGCCCTGGTTGCGGGCCGCCAGCAGGATGTTGTGGACGAAGGGGTAGATCGACGCCCCGCCGATCACCGACGGCCGGTCGAGGTCGCGGTCGGTCACGGCCAGGACCCGCAGGTCGACCGAGATCACCAGCACCTCGGGCACCGTCTCGATGGCGTCGAGCATGGCGTGGGTGGGCAGGTCCGGGTCCCGGGGCGTGTCGGCCGGCGCCGGGTCGACGACGCTGAAGGCCCGGTAGCCGGTGGCCTGCTCGGACAGGTAGCGGTTCCAGACCCCGGCCGAGAGCTCGGCCAGCTCCCGCCGCAGCGACCCATCCCGCACGACGGTGACGTGCCAGCCCTGCTGGTTGCCGCCGCTGGGCGCGAAGCGGGCGTCGTCGAGCACCCGGTGCAGCACCGCCGGCGGGACCGGGTCGTCGGTGAACGCCCGCACCGCCGCCGTCGTCCGCATGACCTCGCTCAGCTCCATGCCGAGATCATGGCCCCCGGACGTCAGCCGCGGGTGAGGAGGGGCAGGACCTGGGGGCCGGGGATCGGCCGGCTGATCAGGTAGCCCTGCGCGCGGCGGCAGCCCATCTCGATGGCGGCGGCGCGCTGGGTCTCGGTCTCGATCCCCTCGGCCAGGGTCTCGACGCCGATGGCCTCGGCCACGGCGACCACGGCGCGCACGATGCTGCTCAGCACCCGGGCCTCGCGCCCGTCGTCGCACTGGCGGAGGAGGTGGCCGTCGAACTTGATCTCGTCGAGCGGGAACGAGGCCAGGCGGGTCAGCGACGAGTAGCCGGTGC
>DASVEC010000405.1:0-4539 GCA_036380755.1 Iamia sp.
AGCTCCGGGTCGGACTCCACGGCCGCCACGATGCCGCCCAGCAGGGTGTCGACCTGCTTCACCGAGCGCAGGTAGGGCTTCGACATGAAGCCCTTGGCGTGGCCCACGTTGTCGGGCAGCGAGAAGTGCACGAAGCGGAAGTCACGGTCGTGGTCGCGGAGGTCGCGCCGCACGGCGCGGGCCAGCAGGCCGTTGTCGAGCTGGATCCGGGTCTTGTCGATCGCCAGCGGCCAGCTGCGCTTCCACAGGGAGAACTTCGTCTTGCTCGCGAAGAGGGCGGTGGACCCGCCGGCGGCGCTGATCGAGGTGAAGACCGACTCGACGCGCTGCCCGGCGGCCGCCTGGACGGTGGCCGGCCGGCGGCGGTCGTCGTTCCACGTGACGCCGTGCCCGCCGGTGCCGGCCTCGACCCGGCGGCCGGTGACCATGCCCGTGTGGTTGGGCAGGGTGATCGTCAGCTCGTGCTCGGTGCGCGCGTTGAGCGTGCTGGCGCCCTCGTCGAGCAGGGCGTGCAGGTGCGGTGTCCCGGAGCGTCCGAGCTTCTTCAGCGCCTGGGGGTTGAGCGCGTCGATCGAGATGGCCACGACCGTGTCGGCCACTGCGCTCGCACTCCGCGGTGCGGGGGCGGGGGCGCCGGTGGCCCCCGGGAGCCAGAGCTCGGCCCGGCGGGGGCGGGCGGACCGGCCCCGACCGGTGGCCTCGACCACCACCCGGCGGGCCCGGAGCCGGCCGGCCCCGTCGATCTGGGTCGGCGGCACTGCCCCCCGCCAGTCGGGGGCGGTGGCCCGCAGGGTGACGTCGGGCGACCCGGGCCACGACCCCGGCCCCGGGAGCCGGACCAGCACCCCGCCCCGGGTGCGGAGGTGGGCGGCCAGCCGGCGATCGTCGGCGTCGCTCACCCGGGTGGTGGGGCGGACCAGCACCAGCTCGATCGTCTCGACCAGGGCGGCCACCACCGTCCCCCACCGCTCCGGGGGCGGGGCGGCCACGAGGACGAGCCGGGCCAGGTCGACCCCCGCCTCGGCCGCCGCCACCAGGCCCAGGTCGTCGAGCCCCACCGCGACCGTCCACGATCCCCCGGCCGAGGCCGCCGCCACCAGACCCAGGGCCAGCGAGGTGGCCCCGATGCCGGCCACGCCCACCGTCGTGCCCCGCACCAGCTGCCCCCCGGGGAGCAGCGGCGCCAGGGCGGGCAGCACCGGCAGGGCCCGCTCGCCGGCCAGGGTGGCGGGCCGGGCCCGCTGCCCCAGCAGCTCGAGACGTTCCACCCACCCAGTCTCGAACACTTGTTCGTTTGACGCAAGGTCGGGCGAGCAGGGTGAGCGTCAGGGATCGGGGAGGTCGGTGGGCCAGACGGTGACGATCGAGGTCACCGGGGCGATGAGCGCACCCCGGGGGCCGGCCCCCCGGATCTTGACCTGGTAGCCGCCCGGACCGAGTAGGGGGACCGGCGTGCCGTCGGGGTGGAGTCGCACTGGGCCGCCGGCGCGCCGCCCGTCGAGGTCGGACACGACGGCCTCCAACGGGATCTCCCGCTCGACCGGGACCGCCCGCACCACCAAGGGCTCACCAACCTCGACCACCTCGTCGAGATCGACCGAGATCGCCTCCTGGCCACCCCGGTGGACGATCGACCGTGCCGTCAGGATCCCCTCGATCAGGTCCAGGATCCCGGCGTTGCTCGGCAGGGCACCATGCCGATCGGCCACCGAGTGCACCGACACGTGGTCGGGAGCGAGGTCGGCAGGCGTCGCCGAGAGGCGGGGCACGGTGGCGTCGCCGCCCTCGTCGACCCCCTTGATCGTGAGCCCGCCCACAGCCCGGCCCCCCTCGATGCGGGCTGTGGTGAAGGTCGGCTGCTGGAAGCCGACGATGGGGTGGAGGTCGTAGCCCTGAGCCGACACCTCACGGGCCGCAGCCAGCTCGGCGTGGAAGCGCACGGCGTCGTCGACCATTCCCGAGGCCAACCCGGGGAGACCGACCTCGCCCACCTTGGCCAGCCTCTCCGGCCCCTCGATGCAGGCGTACTCGGGCAGCATCTGGTGGAGCGACGGCATGCTCCGGCCGAGGGCGGTCAGGTCGGCCTTGAACGGCCCGATCCCCTTCCTGACCCCGTTGACGAGCTGGTCGAGGGCGTTGAGCGCACCGCGGTGGGGCGTCCCGAGGGTGATGACCTTGCGGGTGACGTCGTGGCCGCCCAGGTGGTCGACGTACCACCGGGCGACGAGCCCTCCCATCGAGTGGCACAGGAAGACCAGCTCGGCATCGGCACAGGCACCGCCCTGCGCCCGCCACTCGTCCAGCGCTCGCTCGGCCACGAGCTTCAGACGGGCACCGTTGTGGCGGTTGGAGAGCCGCCAGTCGTAGGGGAACTCGACCAGGTTGGCGGGACCCTGGGTTCCGTCGCTCACCTCGAAGGACTCCCGCAACCGATCGAACAGGGATCCGTAGCCCACGTCGAAGGTCCACAGCCCGAGCGAGAGGCGGATGCCGCGGATGAGGCCGACGGCCTCCACGTCGTCGTCGGGCGCCTCGTCACCGATCCCCTCCGGCAGGGCCAGATCACGAATCGACCGCAACCCCGAGAAGACGCCGTGCCCGACGGCCCCGACCGACGAGTCCCAGACCGGCTTGCCGTGCCGGTGCAGCACCGACCCCATGATCCCCGGCACCACGACCACGACGTCCGTGAGCGAGGGAGCCATCAGCTGCCGTCCTCGTCCGGCTCCGGGGGGAGTGGGTCGGTGAAGGCGGTGGCCAGGGCGGCTAAGGCCGGCTGGGCGGCGTAGAGCGGGAAGAGGTGGGCGGCCAGAGCGTCCACCTCCGACTGATCGAGACGACGCGCCTGGTGCACGGCGTCGACCGCCACAGTGGCAACCCCGACCAGCTGGAACCCGAGAGCGGCGACGACCAGTCCCGCGACAGCGGCCGACATCGTGGTCGCCCGGCTGACGGCCAGCTCACCCAGGGCAACGAGCGGAGCACCATCACCGGCGCCGGCCAGATCGGCGACGAGTGACGAGGCGAAGAGACCGTCCAGGGCGGCCACCGCCTCCCGATCGTGGCCGGCCACGGCCAGGGCCAGCAGTGCCACTCCTGGACCAGTGGCCCCGAGCTCGACCAGCGCTCGCTGAGCCGACGGATCGACCAGGGCCGAACGGTTGGCGGCCAGGAGCGCCATCTGCCCCTCGAAGTCGGCGTCCAGAAACCGGCGTACCTCCTCACGGGCGAGGAACGGGCGATACGCGATGTCGAAACCCTCCGCCCGAGCCACCGCGAGCACCTGATGCTCGTGGGCCACGGCGTCGTCACCGGCAACGATCGCGAACTCGGAGAGTGCCAGGTCGGTGGCTGGACTCAAGAGCGCCTCGGCGTGGCGGCCGGCCACCGCGTGGGCCTCCGCATAGGTCGGGGTGCTGACCCAGGTCATGACGAGGCTCAGGTGGTCGTGATCGAGGGTGAGCCACGCCGGGACGTCGCCCGTCGCTGCCTCCCAGGCCGCGTCGAACTCGTCCGGTTCCTCGGCGCGCCGGACCCGGGCTCCGTTGTGGGCCAGAGCGAGCAATGAGGGCTCGACCTCACCGCGGCCCACGACCCCTACGAACCCGGCAACGGCCTCGGCGACATCCGCCTGCTTCATGGCCTGGTGGACGCGCAACTCGCGCGCAGCCGTAGGGGGAAGGGCATCGACGGCAGCTTGCCAGGCAAGTTCGGTGTCACCCTGTCGACCCACCTCCGCGAAGCGAGCACCGAGGTCGTGCAGGGCCGACGCCAGGTTCGCCACCAGCGCCGGGTTCTCCGCCGCCAGCTGACGCCGCAACCGCACCGCCTCCTCTGTCAGCGCCACCGCCTCCACCCGCCGCCCCACCTCACCGTAACGGATGCCCAGATTGATCAGCGCTGTCGCCAGGTTCGGCACGAACGCCGGGTTCTCCGCCGCCATCACGCGGCGTAGTGCCACCGCCTCCTCCGTTGGTCCCACCGCTTCCACCAACCGCCCCGCGCTGCCGTAGCGGACACCCAGGTTGGACAACGCCGATGCAAGGTCCGGCACGAACCTCGGGTTCCCAGGGACCAGGTCCCGATACAGCTCGACGGCCTCCTCCGCCGGCGCCACCGCCTCCAGCATCCGCGCCGCCAAGCTGCCGTAGTGGATACCCAGGTTGTTCAACGCCGAGGCCAGGTCCGGCACGAACGCCGGGTTCTCCGCCGCCAGTGCGCGGCGCAGCCGCACCGACTCCTCCGCCGGCGCGACGGCCTCCTCCCCCCGCCCCAGTTCGCTGTAGCAGCCACCGAGGTTGTTCAAAGCCGACGCCAGATCCGACACGAACGCCGGGTTCCCCGCCGCCAGCTGACGCCGCAACCGCACCGCCTCCTCCAGCGGCGCCACCGCCTCCACCGACCGCCCCACCTCGCCATACCGGATCCCCCGGTTGTTCAACGCCGTCGCCAGGTCCGGCACGAACGCCGGGTTCTCCGCCGCCAGCTGACGCCGCAACCGCACCGCCTCCTCCAGCGGCGGCACCGCCTCCTCCCGCC
>DASVEC010000406.1:0-10683 GCA_036380755.1 Iamia sp.
GCACCGACGTCGACTTCGGCTACCGCCAGGAGGCCGACCTCGTGATCGGCAAGATCGTCGACGACGACACGCTCGACGCCACCGACACGGCGGTGTTCCGCATCACCGTGGGCAACGACGGGCCCAACCCGGCCGACGGCCCCATCGTCGTGACCGACACGCTGCCCGACGGGCTGACCCCCGTCACCGCCAGCGGCACGGGCTGGACCTGCACGATCGTCGACCCGGTGATCACCTGCGAGGCCGCCGGCCCGCTGGCCAACGGCGACACGCTCGAGGAGATCGTCATCACCGCCACGGTGGACGCCACCGCCGAGACGACGCTCGTCAACACGGCCACGGTGGCGGGCGCGACCTACGAGGTCGACGAGACCGACAACACCGATACCGCCACGGTGACGGCCCGGCACATCGCCGACCTCGTCATCGACAAGTCCCACGCCGCCTCGGCGTTCGTGGTCGGCCAGGAGGGCACCTACACCCTCGCGGTCGCCAACCAGGGGCCGTCGCCCAGCGTCGGCACCGCGGGCGCGCCGATCACGGTGGCCGACACGCTGCCCACCGGTCTGACCCCGCTCACCGCCACCGGCACGGACTGGACCTGTGAGATCACGGACCAGACGGTCACGTGCGAGCACGTCGGCACCGTCGCCGCCGGCTCCTCCCTGCCGCCGATCAGCATCACCGTCGAGGTGAGCCCGGCGGCCGAGGGCGGGGTCGTCAACACGGCCACCGTCACCCCCGGCGAGACGCACGACCCCGTCGACCCGAACAACACCGACGAGGACCCGACCGACATCACGCCGGCCGCCGACCTCTCGCTGGTGAAGACCTCGGGCGGCTCGTTCGTGGTGGGGGAGCAGGGCACCTTCACCTTCACCGTCCACAACGCCGGCCCGTCGGTGGCGTCGGCCCCGATCACCGTGACCGACACCCTGCCGACCGGCCTGACCTACGTCTCGTCGACCTCGACCGACGGCTGGACCTGTGCCGCCAGCGGGCAGGACGTCACGTGCACCCTCGCCGAGGCCTTCGCCGTCGACCGCACGTCGGCGGTGACGATCACGGTCGACGTCGACGCCGCCGTCGACCCGGACGTCGTCAACTCGGCCACCGTCGCCAGCCCGACCCTCGACCCGGATCCGACGAACAACACCTCGGGCACCGACGACCCGTCGACCCCGACCGTCGACCTGGTGATCGACAAGCACCACACCGGTGACATGCTCGTGGGCGCCACCGGCACCTACCTGATCGACGTGGCCAACAACGGCCCGTCGGTCAGCGCCGGCGTCGTCACCGTCACCGACACGCTGCCGACCGGGCTCACGCCCACGGCCGCCAGTGGAACCGACTGGGCGTGCACCATCGCCGACCAGGACGTCACCTGCACCGTCGACGCCACCGTCGGCCCCGGCAGCTCGTTCCCGGTGATCAGCGTCGACGTCGACGTCCTGCCAGGCGCCTACCCGTCGGTGGTCAACACGGCCGAGGTCGCCCCGCCGCCCGGGGTCAACGAGGTCGTCACCGAGAACAACACCGACGACGACCCGACCACGGTGCTGCCGCGGTCGGACCTGGAGCTCACCAAGACCCACACCGGGACGTTCCTGGTGGGCCAGCCCGGGACGTACCAGCTGACGGTCACGAACCACGGCCCGACGCCGACGCCGGGCCCGCTCACCATCCTCGACGCCCTCCCCGTGGGGCTGACCTACGTCTCGGCGACCGGCCAGGACTGGACGTGCTCCGCCGTCGGGCTCGAGGTCACGTGCACCTACGCCGGCCCGGAGCTGGCGGTCGACGGGACGACGACGGTCGAGATCACCGTCGACGTCGGCACCCCGGCCGAGGGCACCGTGACCAACACGGCCACCGTCACCGGCCCCGCCGTCGACCCGGTCGAGCCCAACAACACCGACGACGACGAGACGGCCGTCGACCCGGTGGCCGACCTCTCGGTCGCCAAGAGCCACACCGGCGACTTCCTCGTGGGGCAGGCGACCGAGTGGGTCGTCGACGTGGCCAACGCCGGGCCCTCCACGGCCCGGGGCCCGATCGTCGTCACCGACACCGTGCCCGACCACGTCGAGGTGACGGGGGCGGCCGGCGACGGCTGGACCTGCGACGTCGCCGGCCAGGACGTCACCTGCACCCGGGCCGACGACCTGCCCGTCGGCCCGGCCCCGACCGTGACCCTCTCCGTCGTGCCCCGGCCCGGCAGCGAGGGCGAGGTCACCAACACGGCCGAGGTGACCGGGCCGACGCTCGACCCGGTGCCGGAGAACGACACCGACGACGACACCGCCACGGTCGTGGCCTCGATCGACCTGTCGATCGAGAAGGCCCTGGTCGAGGATGATCTCGTGGCCGGGGGCGAGGCCACGTGGCGCATCGTCGTGGCCAACGCCGGCCCCTCCGCCGCCGTCGACGTCGTCGTGGTCGACACCCTCCCGGCCGGGCTGACCTACGCCGGCGTCAGCGGCTCGGGGTGGACGTGTGCGGCCCAGGACCGCACGGTCACCTGCGAGCTGGACGCGCCGCTCGCCGCCGGTGCGACCAGCACGTTGGACATCCGGACCACGGTCGACGCCGCCGTCGGCTCCGACCTGAGCAACCGGGCCGAGGTGAGCGCTGGGGGCGCCGACCTCGACGACGGTGACAACGGCGTGGCCACCAGCCCGCTCGTGGTCGAGGCCCCGCCGACGACGCCGACCGACCCGGGCTCGCCGTCGAACCCGGGTGGCGGGACGGGTGGCACCGGGACCCTGCCCCGGACGGGGACCGAGGCCCTGCGCCTGGCGACCGTCGGCCTCGTCCTCTCGCTGGCCGGCGCCGTCCTCGTGCTCGCCCGCCGTCGCCGCCGGTTGACCTGACGGGTCGTCAGATCTGGCAGCATCTCGCTCGTGAGCGACGACACCTCCCCCCGGGCCCGTGGCACCTACCCAGGGTTCGGGGGGAGGGTCGGGCGCACGTTCGCCGGCTCCGAGTCGTGGTGGCCGGAGCGGGCCGACGCCAGCGACCGGCCCAACGTGATCGTGGTGCTGGTCGACGACCTGGGGTACTCCGACCTCGGCTGCTACGGCTCCGAGATCGCCACGCCGCACATCGATCGCCTGGCGGCGAACGGCCTCCGGTTCACCGACTACCACTCCACCCCGATGTGCTCGCCGACGCGGGCGTCGCTCCTCACCGGGCTCAACCCCCACAGCGCCGGGGTGGGCACCGTCGCCCACAGCGACCCGGGCTTCCCCGGCTACGCCATGGAGATCGCCGCCGACGTGGCCACCGCGGCCGAGATCTACCGGGACGCGGGCTACTTCACCGCCATGGTCGGCAAGTGGCACCTCACCAAGGACTCCGACCAGCACGAGGGCGGGTCGCGGCACTCCTGGCCCTGCCAGCGGGGCTTCGACCGCTACTACGGCTTCCTCGACGGCTTCACCGACCTCCACCACCCGCACCGCCTGGTCGAGGACAACCACACCGTCGAGATCGACCAGTACCCCGACGGCTACTACTTCACCGACGACATCACCGACCGGGCCCTGGCCATGGTGAAGGCGGCCAAGGCCTCGGACCCCACCAAGCCCTTCTTCCTCTACGTGGCCCACGGGGCCGTGCACGCCCCGCTCCACGCCAAGGCCGACGACATCGCCCGCTACCACGGTCGCTACGACGGCGGCTGGGACCAGCTCCGCCAGGAGCGCTTCGAGCGGATGAAGGTGCTCGGCATCCTCCCCGAGGACACGATCCTGCCGCCCCGCAACAGCGAACCCGGCAACGACGTGGCGCCGTGGGACGAGCTGAGCGAGGGCCAGCAGCGGCTGGCGTCGCGCTACATGGAGATCTACGCCGCCATGGTCTCCAACATCGACGAGAACCTCGGTCGGATGGTGGCCGAGCTCGACGCCATGGGCGAGCTCGACGACACGATCATCCTCTTCACGTCGGACAACGGGGCCTCCCGCGAGGGCGAGGTCGACGGCACCGGCTCGTACTACGTGCACCTGATGTCCGAGAACGACATCGAGGTCGACCTGGCCCGGATCGACGAGATGGGCGGGCCGACCACCACGCCGCACTACCCCCGGGGCTGGGCCATGGCCGGCAACACCCCGTTCCGGCTCTACAAGATCAACGCCCACGCCGGCGGCCACCAGGTCCCGTTCGTCGTCCACGGGCCGGTCGGGGGTGGCGGGGGCGAGCTGCGGCGGCCCTACCAGTACGTCACCGACGTGCTGCCGACGCTGCTCGAGCTGTGCGGGCTGGAGCACCCCCACGACTCCGGGGCCCGGCCGGTGCGGCCCATGCACGGCGTGAGCTTCGCCCCGCTGCTGGCCGACCCGTCCGTCGAGAGCACCCACCCCGAGCAGTACGTCGAGATGATCGGCCACCGGGGGTACCGCCTGGGCACCTGGGAGGCGGTGACCCTGCACCACCCGCTCACCCCGTTCGACGAGGGTGAGTGGGAGCTCTACGACATGGCCGCCGACCCCACCCAGACCCGGAACCTGGCCCTCGAGCAGCCCGACAAGCTCTCGGAGCTGGTCGCCCTGTGGGAGGAGGCGGCGTGGGCCAACTACGTCTATCCCCTCGACGAGGGCAGTCAGGTCAAGTACCTCATCCGCCCCCCGCACCAGGCGGCCTTCGAGCAGCCCGTCACCCTGCTGCCCGGCACCCCGACGCTCGAGCGGTGGCGGTCGCTCCAGCTCATCTTCCTGCGCAGCTGCGCCATCACCATCCGGGTCGACGTCGGTCCCGACGACCGGGGCACCCTCGTCGCCCACGGCGACCAGGGCGGTGGCTACACGGTGTGGATCGACGCCGACGGGCTCCACGCCGCCCACAACGACGGGCGGGGACGGGTGCGCCGGATCAGCGCCGCCCGCCCGGCGCCCGGGGCCCGCGAGGTCACGCTCGACCTCGTCGCACCCGGGGGCTCGGTGTGGGACCCGGTCCTGTCGGTCGACGGGGTGGAGGTGGGCCGGGACGCGGGCTGGCCCTGCCTGTTCGGGATGGCCCCGTTCGAGGGCATCGACGTGGGGATCGACCGCCGCTCGCCCGTGATCTGGTCCAAGTACCAGGAGCGGGGCTGCGACCCCTGGACCGGTACCCTCACCTCGGTCACCTACACCCCCGGCCCCCTCCCGCCCGACGCCCCCCAGAACCTCCTCCCCATGCTGAGAGAGATGGGCCTCAAGTACGAGTAGGGATCAGCGCCGAGCGTCGATCAGCTCGACGTCGTAGGCGGCCATGGCCGCATCTGCGGTGACGAGCGCAAGACCCTCGACCTGGGCCTGAGCCACGAGCATCCGATCGAACGGGTCCTTGTGATGCAAGGGGAGGTGTCCGGCCGAGACCCCGTGCCGAGGGGTGATGTCGATCAGGGTGAAGCCCGACGCCTCGAGGGCGGCGGGTACGTCGTCGGGGGCGTCGAGCCGGCCCGCCGCGACCTTGATCGCGATCTCCCAGACGGAGACCGCGCTGACGATCGCGCCTCCCTCCGAGGCGCGAAGAGCGGCGATGGCCCCCCGTCCGAGCTGTGGGTCGCCGGCCAGGACCCACAGGGCGACGTGTGTGTCTGCGAGGCACCTCACTCGGGATCAGGCGGGAAGACGGGCCCCTCCTCGAAGAGGTCGATGATCTCCTCGTCGATCTCATCGAAATCGTCGGGGATGCGGACCTTGCCCTTCCACAGCCCCAGGCGAAGCTCGCGTGTCGGCTCGGGGGCGACGAGGCGGGCGACCGGGCGACCGGCGCGAGCGATGGTGATCTCCTCACCGGCCTCGACCCGGGCGACGAGACGGGAGAGGTGGGTCTTGGCCTCGTGCATGTTGACCGTCGTCATGACGCCCATCCTACCCGACTAAGTCGGACTAGGTCCATGTCCTACCAGCCCGCTCGGCGGAAGCGGTGGAGGTCGGCGAGGGCGGCGTCCTGGAGGTCGGCGTCGGAGCGGAGGGTCCACTCGTGGGCCGCGCCGGCGCCGACGAAGGCGAGGAGGATCGCCTCGCCGGTGGCGGGGAGCAGGTTGCACCACTCGAACGGGCCGTCGACGCTCGACCACACCTCGGCTTCCTCGGTCCACCACGGCGCGTCCCAGCGCAGCCAGACCTTGTCGAGCAGCCCGGTGCCCATGGCGGCGACGGCGTCCCGGTGGGCGTCGGGCAGCGGGGGCTCGAAGGCGATCACGTCGGCGGCGAGGACGGCGAGGGGCACCGTCACCACGACCTGGTCGGCGTCGAGCGAACGGCCGTCGTCGGTGGTGAGGACGATGCGGTCGCCGGTGAGGTCGATCGAGGTCACCGGCCACTCGAGGTGGACGTCGATCCCGTCGAGGTCGGCGTCGACCAGGGCGCCGTAGCCGCCGACGACGATCAGGTCGTCGCCCGTCGAGCCCTCGTCCAGCCCCCACCAGGCGGACAGATCCTCGGCCTCGACGCCGAGCTCGACCTCGACCTCCGAGCGCCGGGCCAGCACCAGGCCGGACTCGTCGGCGTCGGCGGCGGCCCCGGAGCGGTCGAGGGCAGTGGCCAGCGACGTGTCGGCCTCGCCCTCGTCGGCCCACGTCACCGCCTCCTCGATCGCCGCGTAGCCGGAGGCGTAGGCGTCCTCGCCGTCGTCCAGCCGCCGGTCGTCGGGGCCGAGGTAGGACGTGGCGTAGGTGAAGGGCTCGGCCGTCACCTCGAGGCCGGCCAGCAGGTCGGCCGCGTCGCTCGCGGCCACGTCGTGGACGAACGACGCCCCCAGCTCGACCGGGACGGGCCAGTCGTCGGGCCAGGTGGTGGCGATGCGGCCTCCGGTCCGGTCCCGGGCCTCGACCACCACCACGTCGACGCCCGCATCGGCCAGGGCGCGGGCCGCGGCGGCGCCGGCGGCCCCCGCACCCACCACCACGACGGTTCCCCCGTCGTCGATCAGCCCGAGCACCGCCCCCGCCGCGGCCAGGCCCGACCCGCGGGCACCGTGGACGGTCGCCGGCGCGTCGGACGAGACGGCCTCGCCGGCGAGGTGGAGCCACCCGTCGACCGGCTCGGCCAGCGTGGCCCGGAGCGACGGCGTGGCCCCGACCGGTAGGTAGGAGTAGGCGCCGAGCGCCCACGGGTCGTCGGCCCACCGGGTCCGCACGAACCCGGCCGGTGCGGGGACGGCGGCGCGGGACGGCGTGGGCCCGTCGTCGTCGGAGCGCGAGCAGCCGACGACGCCGAGCGCGGCGGCCCCGCCGATGAGGCCGAGGACGCGGCGGCGGCTGATCCCCCCGGGCATCCGCCGATCGTAGGGGCGGGTCAGCCGTTCTTGGGGAGCTCGGAGTAGGGGGTGTCCTTGGCCGGGCCCGGCTCCTTGGGGAGGCCGAGGACCCGCTCGCCGATGATGTTGCGCTGGATCTGGTCGGTGCCGCCGTAGATCGGCGGGCCCTGGGCGAACAGCGCCATCCCGGTGAGCATGGGGCCGAAGGCGGGCAGGCCGGCGCCGTCGAGGACCTCGCGGCCCTCGCCGTGGTAGCTGTGCACGGTGCCGGCCGGGCCGAGGACCGACAGGCCCAGGTCGCGGGACAGACGCAGGATCTCGCTCATCGAGAGCTTGGCCAGGTTGCCGAAGCCGGGGATGTCGCGGCCGGCGGCCTTCTCGGCCTTGAGCCGCTGGCCGCCGATGCGGGCGATCTCGTTGAGGCTGTGGAGCCTCATCAGGCCCTGGCGCACGATCGGGTCGTCGATCTGGCCGGTCGCCTTGGCCGTCTCCAGGATCAGGCCGTAGGCGCCGGCCAGGGCACCGGGCCCGCCACCGCCGCTCCGGCGCCGGCTGCCGCCGCCGCTGACGAAGTCGCCGGCCCGCCGGTCGAGGTCGCCGGCGACGGTGCCGGGCGTGGCGGCCGAGGCGGCGGCGTGGCCGCTGCCGGCACCGAGACCGGCCCGCTCGAAGGCGAGGGTGGTGTTGGCGACGATCCAGCCCTGGCCGTAGTCGCCGATGACCGAGTCGGCCGGCGTGCGGGCGTCGGTCAGGAAGACCTCGTTGAACAGCGCCGCACCGGTCATCTCCTTCAGCGGCACGACCTCGATGCCGGGCTGGTGCATGTCGATGCCGAAGTAGGTGATGCCCTTGTGCTTGGGGGCATCGGGGTCGGTGCGAGCGATCAGCATGCCCATGTCGGCCACGTGGCCGGCCGAGGTCCAGACCTTCTGGCCGTTGACGATCCACTCGTCGCCGTCGCGGAGGGCCTTGGAGTTGAGACCGGCGAGGTCGGAGCCGGCGCCCGGCTCGGAGAACAGCTGGCACCAGCCCGTCTGGCCGGTGACGATGTCGCGCAGCCAGACCTTCTTCTGCTCGTCCGAGCCGTGGGTGACGATCGTGGGCCCGGCGAGCAGCAGGCCGAGGCCCCCGGGGGCGCCCAGGGCGCCGAACTCGGAGATGGCCCGGGCCACGCGCCCGGCGTCGGCGGGGGACAGGCCGCGGCCGTAGTGCGCCTCGGGCCAGGCCGGGGCCGACCAGCCCTCGGTGCCCAGCTTCTCCCACCACTCGGCCACGGTGAGGTCCGGATCCCACTCCGACTCGAGGAAGGCCTGGAGCTCGTCGAGGTAGGGCTCCGTCACGGCGGTGCGGTCGGCGGTGTCGGTCATCACACGAGCGTGCCACCGCCTTGACCGGCGGGTCAAGAAAGGAGTCACCGGGGCCGGATGACCAGGTGGGCGGCGTCGACCCGGGGCGAGGGCGAGAAGGCCCGGGCCGGCACCCGGCGGGCGACCTCGAACCGGAACCGGCGCTGCCACCGGGCCTCGCGGCGGCCGGCCGGCGGCGTCTGGACCAGGCGGCGGGCGAAGCCCCACTCGACCAGCAGGTCGGCGCCCCGGAGGGTCTGGCCCCGGTGGTGCTCGTCGAGGAGCCGGTGCAGCAGGTCGGAGCTGGTGGCGAACGGGATGTTGGCCACCACGTGGAAGCGCCGGTGGGGGAGCGGCACCGTGCGCAGGTCGTCCTCGACCACCCGGACGACGTCGAGATCGGCGGTGCGCCGGGCCAGGCGGCGGGCCAGCCGGGGATCGCGCTCGATGGCGATGACCCGGGCCCCGGTGCGGGCCAGCTCCAGCGTGAGCACGCCGGGCCCGGCCCCCGGCTCGAGCACCAGGTCACCGGGCCCGAGGGCGGCCGAGCGGACCATCGACCGGACCACGGCCGGGTCGCGCAGGACGTGGAACCCATGGTGGTTCGAGGGTGGGCGGTTCTGGGGTGGACGGCGACGACCGGGCACGGCGGGCTCCCGAGGCTCCGGCGCACCGGGGCCACGGCAGGGCTCGGTGCGCGACGGGCCGGCGGGCAGGCGCGCCGCCGGCTGCGGCGTGAGCGGTGCTCGGCTGTCCTGCCCCGGCGCGGGAGGCCGGGGGCGCGGGCGTCAGGGTGACGCGCTCAGCGGATCAGGAGGCGAGGACCGCAGCGCTCAGCCGCAGCCGGATCATGACCATGCAACCCATGCATCCCATGGGCCGGAACGCTACCGCCCCCACCCCGCGAGCTTTGAGCGATTATCCCTGCCGTGCAGGGCGAAACGCTCAAACCTCGCGGGGGTCAGGCCGGGTCGAGGATGACGACGGGGATCGTGCGGTCGGTGCGGGCCTGGTAGTCGTCGTAGTCGGCGTACATGGCCACGAGGCGGGGCCAGAGGGCGGCTCGCTCGTCGGCGTCGGCGACTCGGGCGTCCATCTCGCGGACCCGGCGCCGGGTCTGGACGGTGACCCGGGGATGGGCGACGAGGTTGTGGTACCAGGCGGGGTGGGTCGGCATCCCACCTTGGGAGGCGACGACCACCACCCGGTCGCCGTCGACGAGGTGGATCAGGGGGACGGTGCGGGGCTCCCCCGACCGGCGGCCGACGGTGGTCAGCAGCAGCACCGGCGCCTTCGACTTCGGGAAGCGACCCCAGATCCGCCCACCGCTCCGGCGGTACAGCCAGACGTGGATCGGCCCGACCATCTTCATGCCCCGGCGGGCGAAGCGGATCTCACGCTCGTCGTACGGCTTGGGCTCCTTGGGTGCCTTGCTCACAGCGCAGGTCTAGCCCCGGCGGGACCGGGCCGCGGCCACGCCCCGTCGGGCCGAGCGCAGCAGCGGCCGGAGCACCAGCCCGGCGCCGACCACCACCCCGACCCGCACCAGCTTCCCGGCCACCGAGCTCCCCGATGCCTCCTCGCCGCCGTCGACGCGCACCCATCGCGCCCCCTCGGTCGGGGCGATGGACCACGCCGCCATCCGGCGGGCCGTGGCCGAGCGGTCGTGCGGGTCGACGGCCCAGAACGAGCCCTCGACGGCCTCGGGCGTGACGTCGACCAGGACGAAGCCGTACTGGTCGAGGTCGGCCCACCGGACGTGCTCCATGGTGTCGGCCACCCGCTCGGCCAGGACCGAGCCGGCCCGGCCCAGGTTGGCACCCATCGTCGTGGACGAGATGCTCGTGCCGGTGAGCTCGCCGGCGACCGGTCGCAGGTCGTCGGTGAAGGGCCCGTCGAACACCCACGACGAGTGGATGTCGGCCGAGAGCACGACCGTCCCACCACCCCGCCGGTCGAGCAGGTCGACCAGCCGGCGCCGCTCGGCCCGGTAGCCGTCCCACTGGTCGGTGCAGAGGGCCACGCCGTCGCGCAGCGTGTACCCGTCGGGCAGGTGATCGTCGAGGTCGAGGTGGTCCGGCATCGG
>DASVEC010000407.1:0-6061 GCA_036380755.1 Iamia sp.
GCCCGGGTGGAGCTGGTGACCCGGTTCTACACGTCGTTCCTGGCCGAGCCCCAGGACGCCATCGACTCGACGATCTACGGCGCCATCGACCACCTGGTCGGCAAGTACTCGGCCGACTACACCCTCGGCGGTCTGGTCATGGAGATCGACCTGCTCGGCGCCTACGGCGAGCCCCTGTCGGCGCGGGCCGGCTACCTGAACCAGGACCGCGCCATCTTCCGGGTCGTCGACCTCGTGACCCCCCTCATCCTCACCGACCTATGGAGCCAAGCCGCATGAGCAAGATCTGCGACCGGGCCCTGTTCGCCACCGAACTGGCCCGGCTGGTGGGCCTCGACCCCGACCTGGTGGTGTCGCTGGTGGTCAGCTGCTCCACCACCACGTTCCCGATGGTGGAAGCCGTGATGGTGCCGCCCGCCCCGACCGGCGAGCCGGTCGCCCAGCGGTTCGCCGTCGTGCCGCTGCCCGAACCAGAACCCGAGGAGACACCCGTGGCTATCACCCCAGAGCACGAGAAGGCGCTCAGCTACCACCCCCTGACCGAGGGCCGAGGCGAGCTGCACGAGGAGATCCGGGCGGCGGCCAAGTGCTTCGCCGCCGTGGTCGACCGGGTGTGCCCACCGTCCCGTGAGTCGTCGCTGGCGTTCACCGCCATCCAGGAAGCGGCGATGTGGGCCAACGCCGCTCTGGCCATCCACGACCCCGGCGCCGAGCCGGGCCGATCGGGAGATGACGACTGATGCAGAGCATCGAGTCGGATCGATGGATCCCCACGACCTCGCTGGAGCTGCTGCTTGCCGACGAGCCGCCGGTGCCCCGGGGTGGCCAGCGCCGCGATCGGTCCAAGGCGAAGGCCCAGCGGGCGGCACGACGCCAGAACAGGAGTCGATAGATGGCCAAGCAGCACGGCCTGGGGATGGACCTGCTGATCGGCGGCTATCGCCTCGGCAACGACGTCGGGTCGATCTCCAACATGTCCAGCCCGGTCGGCCAGCAGGTGGTGACCGGGCTCGACAAGTCGGCCTTCGAGCGGATCTGTCTGCTCCGTGACGGGATGATGAGCTTTGAGCCGTTCTTCAACCCGGACGAGGACCGCATCCACGAGGTGCTCTCGGCCCTGCCTCGTGGGGATCTGATCGTCTCGGCTCTCGTCGGCACTGCCCAGGGCGCCCCGGTCTACAGCTTGTCCGGCAAGCAGAACAACTACGACGGGTCGAGGGGAGCCGACGGTGCGCTGACCTTCGCCACGACCATGACCGGCAACGGGTGGGGTGCCGACTGGGGGGAGATCCTCAGCGAGGGCATCACCACCTCGACGGCGGCCGAGGATCTCACGTCGGTCGACGGTGCCGCGGCCTCCGCCTTCGGGCTGCAGGCGTACCTGCACTTGATCGACTTCGACGGCACCGACATCGACGTGGTGATTGAGGACTCGGCAGACAACGCCACATTCCTCCCGATCACCGGTGCCGCCTTCACCACGGCCACGGCGATCGGCGCTGAGCGGATCCACACGGCCCGCGACGGGGCGGTCCGCCGCTACACCCGGGTGGCCGTGTCGGGCACCTTCACGACCGCTACCTACGTGGTGGCGGTCAACCGCAACGTGGCGGTGGCGCCGCTGTGAGCCGGGGCGTCTACCTGCCGAAGGTGCCGACGGCGAAGGCGTTCCGGCCGACGACCCCGAGCCTCGGCCCCGGCGCGTTCGAGTCGTTCGACATCCGGCCCTTCTGGCGTGTGGCGAGCTGCGCCGAGGTGGGCTGCGGGCCGTATGAGCGGGGCTGGTCGTCGACCTTTGACGAGTCCACCCCTCTCGGCCAGCGCCAGGCCGCCTACGTCCGCCACGAGTCCGGCCGCCGGTTCGTGGAGTCGAAGACGCCGCTCGGCTGGACGCAGTTCGATTTCCCGGCGGGCCAGACCTGCTTCGGTTCCGACCAGCACCGCTTGCAGGCGGAGCGGCCGGCGTTGTACCTCCGTCAGGGCGGCGACTGGCGCCGACGGGTGGGCGCGGTGCGCCGGTACGACCGGCCGGACCAGTGGGCTGACGACTTCCACGCCCGGACCACGGGCGTGTCGACGGCCCGCTCCCGGGCCGGGACGGCTGACCCGTGACCTGATCGATTCTCCGTGCGTGCTAGCGGACCGGCTGCACGGCCAACCAGCTAGCACACAACGCCCTGACTAGGGCATGCACAGGAGGTAGATCACTTTGAAGGAGAGCGGCCTTGGATGGAGCGCCAGTTCCTGGGACGATGCCGGCGGCACCCCCCGCGACATCAAGAACGATCTCACCAGCATCAGCTGGACCACACCGAGGGGCATTCAGGACACCACCGGTCTGGACAAGAGCGCTCGGGAGACCCTGCTGCTCCTGGCTGATTTCTCGGTCACGGCCTCGGGCGTCTTCAACGACGAGGCCGACAAGAGCCACGCCGTCTTCAAGACGGTCAGCTCGACCAGCGTCCCCCGCACCGTCACCAACACGGTGAGCGGCCAGACGCTGGCGGTGGAGGTCAACGTGACCGACTACGCCCTGACCCGGGCGGCGAGCGGCGAGCTGACCTTTTCGGCGCCCGCGGTGCTTCAGAATGGGACGGCCCCCACGTGGTCCTAGTAGGAGCGACAACCAGCAGCGTGGGGGTGACGTGATGGGCGAGTTCCGTCGCTCCACCAGGATCCCCCGCAGGATCACCTTCGACGACGATCACCACGTCTTCCCCGGCCTGGAGATGCGCATCCATGGGCTCACCGTGGGTGAGTGGCTGGAGTGGACCTTCGGCGACCTGTTCGCCGCGTTCTGCGACCGGCTCATCGAATGGAACTGGGTCGACGACGACACGGGCGAGCCGCTGGCCACCACGAAGGAGGCGCTCACCGAGATCGACTCCGCCGACATGGCGACGCTGCTCGCCGAGTGGCGCAAGCGGGTCACGGGGGTGCATGCCGTCCCTTTGGAGGAGGAGCGGCGCCTGGCCCTGGTGACGACGAATGGGGCGCTGGAGTCGACGATCCCGATGCAGCCACCCGCCGACAGCTGATCGGCCAGGGGCTCCTCTTGGAGATCTGCTCGACGTGGCCGGCCTACACCCCGGACACGGCCTATGAGGCCGACGCCAGTGTGATCGGCCTGCTGGTCCTGGCCAACGCCGGGGCGTCCGAGCGCGCCCCGGCCATCGAGGGGGAGAGTCATGGCTGGGCCTGACATCACGATCAGGGTCGCCGGTGACTACCGGGCGAAGATCGGCGACGAGGCGAAGAAGGACGCGGCCAAGGCCCAGTCAGCCTTCGACTCGATCGACACCGACATCGGCGACCTGGAGGTCGGGACCGACGAGGCTCACCGCCGGGTCCGCCTGGTCGACACCGAGATCGATGGGGTGGACGGCAAGGTCGAGCTGGAGCTGGACGACGACCGGGTGCGCGCCGAGGTCGAGGCCCTGGCCACGGTGGTCGAGGGGATCGACGGCCAGGTCGAGATCGACGTCGAGACCGGCGAGGTGCTCCGTCGCCTGGACGACGTGGAGGCCAAGGCCAAGATCGACGGCAAGGTCGACGTCGACACCAGCGAGGTGGAGCGGGCGGAGTCGGCGGTCCGTGATCTCGATGGGATCCCGGATCCGCAGGTCGACATCGAGACCAATGCCGATGAGGCCGTGGCCGGCATTGAGTCGGCGTTCGGCTCGATCGACATCGGCGACATCGGCGGCACGATCGCCGGCCAGATGGGCTCAGCGCTGTCGGCGGCCGGCCCGGTCGGCGCTGCTGTCGGTGCCGCTGCGATGGTCTTCGGCGACGATCTCGCGGCCGGGATCTCTGAGGGCTTCAGCCGCAACCGCAACCAGCTGATGGATGCGGTGCAGTACGGGCTCGATCCCTCCGAGATCCGGGGTGTCGGCAACGCGGCTGGCGACGCCTGGGCGGCCGGGTTCGGTGAGGGCTTGGCTGAGGTGCGGGAGACGGCCGCCCTGCTGGAGAACACCCTGGCCAGCGTGGACGACAGCTTCGACCTGTCCGAGGCGACCCGTCAGGCGGAGGCCATGGCGGAGGTGTTCGGCATCGAGGTGCCGGCCTCGATCAACCTGGCCCGCCGTCTGGTGGTGAACGGCATGGCCGCCGACACGACCACGGCCTACTCGCAGATGGCCGACGCGGCGCAGCGCTACCAGCTGGACGCCGAAGAGATCATCGACGTAATGACCGAGTTCGCCCCCGTCTTCGGCAAGATGGGTGTGGACGGGGCGAGGGCGTTCGAGATCGTCGGCACCGCGGTCGGTGAGGGCCTGATTCCCCAGGTTGATCAAGCCGCCGAGATCTTCGAGGAGTTCGCCGAGTCCCTGGCCAACGGCTCCTCGAAGGCAGCGATCGAGGAGCTGGGCTTTTCGTTCGAGGTCATGCAATCCAAGCTGGCCAACGGCCAGGGTGCCGAGGCGATGGCGGAGCTTGCGACAGCCCTTTTGGGCGTCGGGGATGAGGCCCGCCGGGACGCCCTCGCCATCGAGATTTTTGAAGGGAACATGGCTCGGGCCTCGAACCCGGAGCGGGTGCTGGAGCTGCTCGCCATGGCCGACGCCACTGGTGAGATCGGCACCGCCATGGGTGACGCCACCGCGGCGGTTGAGGCGGCCCAGACCTCCTTCGACCGGCTCCAGATCCACGCCACCGAGGGGGGGTCGGCGCTGGCCCGGATGGTCGACGAGGGCCTTGGCCCCATGATCATGTCGTTTGAGCGGGCCGGCGGGGCGATCGGCGATTGGATCGGAGCCAACGACCAAGCAGGCGACTCGACGAACGCCCTGGTCGACGCGGTCATGGGGCTCATCGAGGCCGACGGGGTGCTGAATGCCCACTTCGAGGCGTCGAAGGTCCCGTGGTGGACGCAGGCCATCAGGGACGCCCAGCACGAGACGGAGAAGTGGCAGCAGTACGGCCAGTACTGGATCGACGCCGCGGCCGAGGGCGAGGCTGCGACCGACGAGGCGGTCGCGTCCCTGGAGGAGCTGGAGCGCCAGACCAAGCTGGTCGGCGACGCGCTCGCCGGCTGGGCTGACGACTCCGGCGCCGAGGCGCTGCGGAACATCTACGGTGCGGCCGAGGAGCTGACCGAGGGGCTCGACGGGGCCACGGCCGCCGCCTTCTCCCTCACCGAGGGCTGGGACCTGTCGACCGAGGCGGGGCTGGCCGGGTCGGAGATGGTGGGCGAGTACAAGGCCCGGGTGGCGGAGCTGACCCAGGCAGCCCACGACGGGAAGATCAGTCATGAGGAGTGGGCGACAGGGATCGGCCATGCTCGGGCCGAGCTGGAAGAGGCGATGCGCCAGGCCGGCTTCACGGCCGAGCAGATCGCCATCCTGACCGACGAGATGCTCCAACTGCCGACGGGCCTGGAGCCGGAGATCAACGTCACCGGCGACATCTGGGAGAAGGTCGACGCGGCGTCTCTCGGCCTGTCCGAGCTGGCCGACACGAGCGTGGTCTCGACAGCGAACGCCGAGGGCGACCTGTGGGGTCAGATCGACGCCGGCTCGATGGGCCTGCGGCTGCTGGACGACACGACGGTCGCGTCGACCATCAACGCCATCGGCGACTCCTGGGACCGGATCGCTGTGGCCAAGGGTGAACTGCACGCCCTCGACGAGACCATGGTCGATCCGAGAGTCAACGCGATCGGTGACGCCTGGCAGCGGATCGCCGAGGCGAAGGGCGAGCTGGGTGTCCTGGACTCCACGCACGTCGACCCGACCGTGAGCGCTGTCGGCGATGCGTGGCAGCGGATCGCCGTGGCCAAGGGTGAGCTGGGCAGCCTCGATGCCACCCACGTGGATCCGAGGGTCGACGCCACCGGCAACGTCTGGTCGATGATCGACAGCGCCAAGTTCATGTTGTGGGACATCGACGGCAACGAGGCCCACACCTACATCTACACCCACCACCGCTCCACGTTCGACCGGGCCAGAAGCTTCTTCCGGTCCGGCGGTGTCTCCTCGGCGGCCGGTGGCGGTGTCCGCAACGATCTGGTTCTGGTGGGCGAGGAGGGCCCCGAGCTCGCCCGTCTCGGTGTCGG
>DASVEC010000408.1:0-2033 GCA_036380755.1 Iamia sp.
CGTAGAGGAGGCGGAGGCCGGCGGGCCTGGTGGCGGCGGCGCCCACCACCTCGGCGGGCTCGAGCACCACCACGCCGTCGAACTCGAGGCCCTTGGCCTCGGCCGGGCTGACCACGCTGACCGGGGCGCCGGTGACGGCGCGGAGGCCGACGCCGGCGTCGACCCCCGCCGCGACCAGGGCGCCGGCCAGCGCGGCCCGACGGGAGGGGCCGGGGACGACCACGCCGACCGACGCCCACGCCCCGGCCAGGTCCTGCACCGCGGCGACCGCCGCACCCGCCAGGTCGTCGGGCTCGGCCACCGCCTCGATCCGGGGCGCACGCCCGCCGATCCGCACCGACACGGTGGCCGCCAGGCCCGGGGCGACACGCGGCAGCAGCCGGTCGGCCAGCTCCATGGCCGCGGCCGGGACCCGGTAGCCGACGGTCAGGTCCTCCCGCCGGGCCGTGGCCGGCGAGCCCAGGTGACGGAGGGCCTCGTCCCAGGACGAGGTGGCGCCCGGCTCGGTGGCCTGGGCCAGGTCGCCGAGGATGGTCATCGAGGCCGACGGGCAGCGCCGGGCCAGCGCCCGCAGCGCCATGGCCGAGAGGTCCTGGGCCTCGTCGGCGACGAGGTGGCCGTAGGTGCGGGGCACGCCGTCGATGCGGTGCACGGCCTCGTCGACGAGGACGGCCTCGGCCACCGTCCACCGCTCGTCGTCGAGCTTGGGAGCGGCCGCCCGCAGCACCAGCGCCTGCTCGTCGGCGTCGAGGATCCCCGCCGCCGCCCGGCGCAGCGCGGCGCGGCTGGTCAGCAGCCGGCGGACGAGCGTCGGGGCGCTGGCCGACGGCCACAGCTTGGCCAGCGCCGTCCGGAGGTCGGACGACGTGCGCACCGCGGCCTCCAGCTCGGGCGGCCCGCCCTCGACGTCGGGGTGGCGGGCGAGGTAGGTCTCGACCGCCAGGGCGACCAGCCGGGTCCGCACCGCGCCCCGCCCGACCGACCACGGGACGCCCCGACCGGCGACCTCGTCGAGCACGGCGGCGACGGCGTCGGCGGCGAGGGTGATCCGGCCCCACGGCGTCCCCACCACGAGATCGTCGCCCGGGGCGCGGCGCTGGCCGGTCACCGCCGCCTCGACCACCGCGGCCATCCGGGCATCGCCCAGCAGCGCGGCCCGGGCCGGGGTGTCGACCGCCCGGACGTGCTGGTCGACGGCACCGGCGACGAGCCGTTCGATCGTGCTCTGGCGGGCGGCGGCCTCGCCGAGCGAGGGCAGCACCTGGCTGATGTAGCGGAGGAACACGGGGTTGGGCCCGACGACGAGGACGCCGTCGCGGTCGAGCCGGTCGCGGTGCTCGTAGAGGAGGAAGGCGGCGCGGTGGAGGCCGACCGCGGTCTTGCCGGTGCCCGGCCCGCCCTGGACGACGAGGCAGGTGTCGAGGTCGGCCCGGATCACCTCGTCCTGCTCGGCGGCGATGGTGGCGACGATGTCGCGCATGGCGCCGGTGCGGGAGCGCTCGAGCTCGGCCAGGAGCGGATCGGGGATGCCGGCGGCCCGGATCTCGCCGGCCAGGTCGGGGTCGTCGAAGACCTCGTCGAACAGGTCGAGCACCTCCTTGCCCTCGACCAGGAACCGCCGGCGCCGGGCCAGGTCCAGGGGATCGACGGGCGTCGCCCGGTAGAAGGGGATCGACACCGGCGCCCGCCAGTCGACCACCACGGCATCGCCACTCGGGTCCTCGACGTGGCGGCGCCCGACGTGCCAGCGGGCCCCGGCCTCGTCGTCGATGCGGCCGAAGACCAGGCCGGGGACGTCGGGGTCGAGGTGGCGGAGGCGGTGGTCGAGGTGGGCGGCGGCGATGGTGCTGTCGACCTCGCCGTCGTCGCCGGCCCGGCGGGCGGCGTCGGCGACCCGCCGGGTGGTGGCCGCCATGGCCGCCAGGTGGGCGTAGGCGCCGGCGACGTGGGCCCGCTCGACGGGCAGGTCGGGGTGGGCGGGGGGGTCGGGATCGGTCATCAGGGCCTCCGGGCCCGCGCGATGGCACCCCCCA
>DASVEC010000409.1:0-5823 GCA_036380755.1 Iamia sp.
CTCCTCCCGCCACCGCTCCCGCTCCTGCTCCCGGTGGGTCTGCTCGGCCCGGGCATCGGCCGCGGCCTGGTCGATGGCCCGGGCCAGGGCCCGGAGGTCGTCGCGGGTGCCGGTGAGGTCGGTACGGGTGGGGCCCTGGTCGGCCGACCAGTCGTCCTTGTACCGCCCGACCCAGTGGCCGGTGTCCGGGAGGCCGGACAGGCCGCTCAGGGCGGTGTCGAGGGCGCGGGCGCTCGACCGGCACTCCTCGGCGGCGGTGGTCGCGGCGCCGTGGTCGAAGTCCACGTCGCTCCAATTGGGCTGCCAGTCGGGCACGGTGCTCCTCCGCGTATCCGGACCCACCCGCCGTACCCGATCCGGCCCTCGTGCAACCTCGATGTCTCTCATGTCTTTCGGGGTGGGCTCACCGACCCGCGATCGGACCCCTCTGACAGGTAGCGTCCCTGCCGCCATGCACCGCCACCTCGTCATCCTCCTCGCCGCCCTGCTCACCCTCGCCTCCTGTGGGGACGACGGTGACGACGTCGCCGCCGACGCCACGACCGCGCCCGTCGAGGATCCCGTCGCCGGCCGGACCTTCGAGGCCACCACGCTCGAGGGCGACCAGGCCCCCACCCTGGTCGAGGGGGTCACGCTCCGGATCACGTTCGGCGACGACGACCAGATCACGGTGGACACCGGCTGCAACCATCTCACGGGGACCTACGCCGTCGAGGGTCCGATCCTCGTGGTCCAGGCCGTGGGCGGCACCGAGATGTCCTGTACCCCCGGGATCCCCGGGCTCGAGGCGCAGGAGGACTGGATCGGGACCGTCCTCACCCAACGGCCCGTCATCACCCCGGCGCCGCCGGACGGCCTCACGCTCTCCGACGAGGGGTGGACGCTGACGTTGGTCGAGCCCTCCGCCGAGGCCGTCGAGCTGGCCGGCGCCCCGTGGACCGCCGACACGATCGTCGACCGCGAGGAGGCCCGGTCGCTGCCGGCGGGCGTGACCGTCACGATCACCTTCGCCGACGACGGGACCTACGAGGTGTCCGCCGGGTGCAACACCGGCAGCGGCACCTACGCCGAGGCGGGGGCGGGGATCTACCAGATCGAGCCCCCGAACCTCACCCGCCGCCGCTGCGACGACGCGGCCATGGAGGTCGAGGCCGCGGTGGTGGCCACGCTCGACGGCGAGGTCACGGCGTCGATCGAGGAGGACCGGCTCACCCTCACCTCCTCCGAGGGCGCCGGTCTGGCGTTCACCGCGGCCTGACCCGGCCGGCTCGCCGTTGGCGGCATGAGCCGGCGTCGAGGTCGCCGCCGAACCCTCCAGCAGGTGACATCGGGCGCTCTGCCCCGTACCATTTGGGGAGGTAACGGGAGCCGAACCCGTCGGGTGTGGGTCTCAAGTCGACACCCGGCAAACCTGCTACCCCCAGAGGGTGTTGCCCCCTGACCGCACCGGACCCCGCCCGACCAGGGCGGGGTCCGGCCGCGAAAGGGCCGAGGGCTCAGACTCTCCTCACGATGCCTCCTCGTCGCCCTGGTCGATCTCGTCGATGACGTCGTCCTCTTCGTCGTCCCGAACGGCGAGGTCCTGGAGCCCACGAATCCCGGCACGGAGCTTCATGAAGACATCGTCGTCGAGCGCCAGCCAACGCACGTCGACGAACAATGTCACCGTCCCGGCCGCGCCAAGGTCAACCGTCGTCTTCTCCCCAGGCGGCAGATTGAGCGGCAACGGCTCGAGGCGGGGGGGCTTCGGATCTCCATCCGAAGCGGGGCCCGTCTTCTTGCGCCGGGTCGAGGTGGTCTGCTTCGGCAGCTTGAAGTGAGGCGACTTCGGCAGCCCCACGTCATCGCACAGGTTCAAGTAGAAGGCGATCGCCTTACGGAGGGTGCTGCCGGTGTAGTTGGCGGGGCTGAAGCTGTCGAACAGCATCTGGGAGGTGGCGTTCTGGGCCGCGAGCGCCAACTGGGCGCTGTAGTACTCCGTGGCCCA
Organism: Iamia sp.; assembly: GCA_036380755.1. Taxonomy (GTDB): domain Bacteria; phylum Actinomycetota; class Acidimicrobiia; order Acidimicrobiales; family Iamiaceae; genus Iamia. The sequence goes on from DASVEC010000409.1 coordinate 1,988, forward strand.
CTCCTTCAGGAGGGCCTGCCGTCGCTCGGGGGCGGTTGCGGCTTCCTCGAGCTTGGGTTGCGTGGTCTGGTCGTCAGAGATGAAGCCGATGGTCTTCAGGGCGCCGAGGAGCAGCGGTTGCACGCCCCCCGCCACGTTGTCGATGAACGTCTTGTCGATCTGGGGAGGGATGGGGTTCTCAGCGCACTTCTTGTCGATGAACGTCTTGAGGGTGGAGTAACCCACATAGGGCGCTCGCCACTCTGTCGTTGCCTGCTCCTGCTCCGTCACGTGCCTGCTCCTGCCTTGGAGGATGTGGCAAGATTGTAGGCATGGGCGGCAGGCACGTGGCAAGGACCAAGGCAAGATTCCTCAAGATGGTCGTTGACGACCCTCGCCGTGGTTCCGAGGATGGTCTCATGAGCACCATCGAGGCCGGGACCGAGGTCATCATCATCGACTCCTCGGGGCGGGAACACCGGACGCGCGCCCTGAGTTCGGTGGAGGAGGAGGGCCACAGCTTCCCAGTGGTTTGGGTCCTCCGACCGTTGGCACGCGGCGGGAGCGATCGAGCCCCTTGGCCAGCGACGAGCGTGCGACCTCTGATGGGCTGACTCGGCCTGACCCCGCCCGGGGTGGGCCTCCCGGGGGCCGGCACCACTACCGCGGTCGGCCGACGATCCGTACCGTTGCTCCCGTCATGACCGCCCTGCCCCCGCCGCCGCCCCCCGGCGCGCCGACGCTGCCGGACCACCTCCGGCCGCCCGCGCCCCGCCGCTCCCGCCGGCCGTTCTGGATCGGCGGCGGGGTGATCGGCCTGGCCGCGGTGGCGTTCCTGGCCTTCGGGGTGTTCGGGGTCCAGGCCCTGTGGATCGACGACGAGGTGGCCGAGGCCGCCCCCACCTTCTCGTCGGGGGCGACCCTGCCGACGGCGACGACCACCGCGCCGGCGGCGGGCGACAGCGCGACCGCCCCGCCCACGACCGCGGCCACGCCGACCGTCCGGGTCGCGGCCACGGGGGCCTTCGCCGACCGGGGCCACGCCGGCGAGGGCACCGCCAACGTCTTGACCGACGGGACCCAGTCCTTCGTGCGCTTCGAGGCCGACTTCGCCACCGACAACGGACCCGACCTGCGGGTCCGGGCCCACGCCGGCGACGAGATCGTCGACCTGGGACCGCTCAAGGGCAACATCGGCGCCCAGAACTACGAGCTCCCCGCCGACCTCGACCCGGCCACGGTGACCTCCGTCGACGTCTGGTGCCGCCGCTTCGACTACGTCTTCACCACCGCCGACCTCACCCCCGCCTGAGCGCGTCCTCCAGCCACGCCGCCGGGCCGGTGAACCGCACCACGGCGAGCGGCCCGCCGGCCACCAGCGCGTCGAGGCTCGACTGCTCGACGTACCAGGACGCCTCGGGGGCGGCGAAGAACCGGCGCCGCTCATCGGTGTCGGTCACCGGGGTGGCGACGGCGGGGAGATCGACGGCGACGCTGGTCTTGAGGCGGAGGACGAACGCGGGCTCGGCCCGCAGGTTGGCCAACCAGTCCCGCCCCTGGCGGGCGCCGCCGGATCCCTCGGCGTCGGGCGTGCCGGCGATGTGGACGCGGCCGGCGACGACCGTCGTCCAGATCTCGGTCGTGCGGGGCCGGCCCGACCGCCGACCGGTGGTGACGATGTCGACCGTCCGCTCCCCCCGCAGGCTGGCGACGATCGCCTCGCGGTCGAGGGCTCCGGTCACCCGGTGAAGGTGGCGGGGCCGGTGACGGGGACGGCGGGGGGTGCGGGGCCCGGGTCGGTCGTGGGGGTCGAGTCGGTCGTCGACGGCGGCACGACGACCTCGACCTCGACGGCGCCGACGTCGCAGGCCGTCCCCTGGGCGCGGGTCACGCCCCGCTGGTCGGTGGTCACGTCCACCGGGCCGAAGCCACACTCGACCAGGTCGATCAGGAAGCTCCCCGGCAGAGGCTCCTGCGTGGCCGTCCCGCCCCCGTTGTCGGCCAGCGGGCCCAGCTCGACGTCGAAGCCGCCGTCGACGTCGCCCGGGGCGCCGCCGAAGCCGCAGGTCCCGTCGGTCTCGACGTTGTAGCCGTGGGAGATCGTGGTCGCGCCGGCGTCGATGGCGCAGTCCGAGCCGCCCTCGGGGTCGGCGATCACCGAGGCGAAGCTCTCGAGGGCGTCCGAGCCCTGCTGGAGCTCGATGTTGGCCCCGACCGGCGCCTCGTTGTCGGCGATGGTGGCGTGGGTCAGCACCACCGAGGTGTTGACCACGGCGATGCCGCCACCGCTGGAGCCGGCCTGGTTGTTGGCCACGGTGCTGTTGGTGAGATCGGCGACCTGGTCGGCCCAGATGCCGCCGCCGACCGACCCGGCCACGTTCCCCGAGACCGTCGACTCGACGGCGGTGACGCGGATGGCGGCCACGCCGGCCCCGATGGGCGCGTTGTTGCCCACGACCTCCGACCGGATCAGGGTCACGTCGGCGGTGTCGGCCTCGATGCCCCCGCCGATGCCGGCGGCGAGGTCGCCACCGCCGAGGTTGACCTCGACCATGGTGAGGTCGCCGTCGGTGGCGATGACCCGCTCCCCCGGGCACGTCTGGCGGATGACCGAGTCGTCGCCCGTGATCGTCAGGGGCTGGGTGCCGGTGTGGGCCAGATCGCCCTCGGCGCAGTCGTCGAGGACGTAGAAGGCGTCGGCCAGGACGATCTCGGTCGGCTCGACCGCCACGCTGGCCTGGGCGAAGGCGTCACGGAGCGAGCCCGGTCCCCCGTCGGCCGTCGTGGTGACCTCGATGACGGCCGCTCCGGCCGGCGGCGACGGCCCGACCACCATGGTCGCGGCGATCGCGCCGGCGACGAGCGCCACCCGTCCCATCCGTCCTCGTGGGCCCACAGACGGCACCGTAGTCAGTCGCCGCCGGAGGCGTCCTCGACCTTGGTCTTGCCGGCGGAGATCCACGGCATCATGTCGCGGAGGCCGGCGCCCACCGTCTCGATCTGGTGGTCCTTGCCCGCCTGGCGCAGGGCCTCGAACTGCGAGCCACCGCCCTTGATCTCACCGACGAACTCCTTGGCGAACTCGCCGCTCTGGATCTCGCCGAGCACCTTCTTCATCTCGGCCTTCACGGCCGGGGTGATGATGCGGGGACCGCGGGTGAGGTCGCCGTACTCGGCGGTGGTGGAGATCGAGTAGCGCATGCCGGCGATGCCCTGCTCGTACATGAGGTCGACGATCAGCTTCAGCTCGTGGAGGCACTCGAAGTAGGCCGACTCGGGCTGGTACCCGGCCTCGACCAGGGTCTCGAACCCGGCCTGCACCAGGGCGGTGAGGCCACCGCAGAGGACGACCTGCTCGCCGAACAGGTCGGTCTCGGTCTCCTCCTCGAAGGTGGTGTCGAGCACGCCGGCCCGGCTGCCGCCGATGGCGTCGGCGTAGGCCAGGGCCACACCCCGGGCGTTCCCGGTGGCGTCCTGGTGGACGGCGATGAGGGCCGGCACGCCGCCGCCCTCGGTGTAGGTGCGGCGCACGAGGTGGCCGGGGCCCTTCGGGGCGACCAGGGCGACGTCGACACCTTCGGGGGCGCTCACGTAGCCGAAGCGCACCGAGAAGCCGTGGGCGACGAGGACGGTGTCGCCGTCGTTGAGGTTGGGGGCCACGTGCTCGGTGAACACGGCCTCGTGCTCGGTGTCGGGCAGCAGGATCATGATCACGTCGGCCTCGGCCGAGGCCTCCGACAGGCCGGCGACCTTCAGCCCGGCCTCGCGGGCCTTGGCGGCCGACGACGAGCCCTCGCGCAGGCCGACGCGCACGTCGATGCCGGAGTCGGCCAGGTTGAGGGCGTGGGCGTGGCCCT
>DASVEC010000410.1:0-4191 GCA_036380755.1 Iamia sp.
GGGGGGGGGGGGGGGGGGGTGGGGGGAGCGGCTGTGTCGCCGGCTACGGCGGCGGCCGCGGCGGCGGGTACCAGTCCGTCGGGGCCCCGGGCGGTGGTCTCGGCGCGGGCGGCGGTGGGGTCACGGACAGCTCCGGCACCAACGGCGGCGTCGGCTCGGGCGGCACGGCGTTGGGTGGCGGGGGCGGTGGTGGCGGTGGCGGCTACCAGTCCGGGACCGGTGGCGGGGGCGGCTTCGGCGGCTGCGGGGGCGGGGGCGGCGGGGGTGCCGGCACCTCGTACGCGGCGCCCGCCGCGACCTCCACCGGGTTCGGGTCGGCGGAGAACCCCCAGAGCGCCGACGGGTGGATCTCGATCGACCTGGGTCCGGCGGGGACCACCCAGACCTACACGAGCACGGCCTCGGGCGACTACCAGACCTTCACGGTGCCGGCGGGGGTGACCAGCCTGCATATCACCGTCGCCGGGGGGTCCGGCGGTGCCGCCCGGTCGTCGCCCGGTTCCACCGGCTTCAAGGGCGGGATCGGGGGGTCCGGTGGCCGGGTGACGGCCACCGTCCCGGTGACGCCCGGGCAGGTCCTCAGCCTGTGGGTCGGGCGGGGCGGACAGACGGGCGGGACCCACGTGGGGCCGGTCCACCAGGTCAGAGGGGCCGGCGCCCAGGGCAACCCGGCCGGCTCGGCCTACAACGGCGGCAACGGGGGCACGTGCAACGGCGATCCCGTGTCGTGCACCGGCCTCGGCGACGCGGGTGGTGGTGGGAGCGCGGGCTACGTGCTGGCGGGCGGCGTGCCGCTCGTCGTCGCCGGTGGCGGTGGCGGGGGGGCCGCCACCGGCGGGAGCACGAGCGCCACCGACAACGGCCCCGGTGGGAACGGCGGGCGCGGCGGCCGGCCGGCGAGCCCGGGCGAGCGACGGGACTACAAGGGCTTCGCCGGCGGGGCCGGCGGGGGCACCGGCAACGGGAACCAGAACGGCAGCGCCGGCGCCAGCAGCTCCAACACCGCCAACCCCACGAAGGGTGGCCCCGGTGGCGGTGGCGGCGGGGGCTGCGACGCCGGTGGCGGCGGAGGGGTCGGCTCCCTGTACCCGGCCACCTTCGGGCCCCTCCACACGATCACCGGCGGCGGTGGTGGTGGCGGCGGGTCGTCCTGTGTGGCCCCGGCGGCCACGGGCGTCTACTACACGACGGCCGGCAACCAGTCCGCCACCGACTCCGACGGCAACGCCGGCTGGATCAGCATCTCCTACCGGCAGGCCACCACGACGACGATCTCGTCGTCGGCCAACCCGGCGGCGCCCGGCACCGCCGTGACCTACACGGCCACCGTGTCGGCCGGTGGCGGCGTCGTCAACTTCACCTCCGACGGCCGCGACATCGCCGGCTGCGGCCGGGCCGTCGTCCACCCGGGGCAGGCGACCTGCACCACCACCGACACGTTCCCCGGCTCGCACCCGATCGCCGCCACCTACCTCGGCGACGAGACCCATGCGCCGAGCTCGGCGTCGCTCACCCAGCTGATCGACGGGTACGCCAACACCGCCACCCTCACGTCCTCGGACAACCCCGCCAGTGTCGGACAGGCGATCACCTTCGAGCTGACCGGCTTCGCGTCGACCGGCACCGGCACCGTCAGCTTCACCGCCGGCGGCACGACGATCGCCGGCTGCGGTCCCATGCCGGTCAGCCACCGCTCCAGCGGGGGCGCGGCGTGGTTCGCCACGTGCACGACCAGCTCGCTGGCGCTGGGGTCCCACACGGTGACGGGCACCTACAGCGGCGACGCCCTGTTCGCCCCCGCGACCAGCTCGATCACCCAGGGCGTCTTCGGCCCGCTCGACCGCATCGTGCTGTCGCCGCAGTCGTCGACCGTCAGCCTCGGGACCGGCCAGACCTACCGGGCCCAGGGGTTCGACGCGGCCGGCAACGACCTCGGCGACGTGACCTCGACGACCACCTTCTCGATCGGGCCGGACGGGTCGTGCGGTGGGGCGACGTGCTCCCCGGCGAACGAGGGCGCCCACACCGTGACCGCCACCAACGGGCCGGCCACCGCGACCGCGGCGCTGGACGCGGTCCAGATCTACTTCGTGGTGGTGCACCCGCGCGAGGCCCGGATCCGGCCGGGCGCCTCGCAGACGTACTGGGCCGAGGGGTTCAACCGGTTCTTCGACAGCCTGGGTGACGTCACCAGCTCCACCACCTTCTCGATCGGGCCGGACGGGTCGTGCACCGGCAACGTCTGCACGGCCTCCGAGGTCGGCGATCACACCGTGCGCGGCGTCGACGGCATCGCCAGCGGCGCGGCGAGCCTCCAGGTCGTCCCGGTGGTGAGCCTCGAGATCACCCCGCGGTTCGCGCGGATCGCGCCCGGCGGCAGCCAGACCTACGAGGTGCACGCCGAGGACGAGTTCGGCAACGACCTCGGCGACGTCAGCTCGGCGACCAGCTTCTCGATCATCGCCGACGGGTCGTGCTCCGGCGCGACCTGCACCGCCGCCCACGAGGGACTGCACCTGGTGACCGCCACCTACGGCTCCGTCTCGGTGACCGTCCAGCTCCAGGTCGTCCCGGTCGCGTCGCTGGTGCTCTCACCCGCGTCGGCGACGATCCCCGCGGGTGGGTCCCAGGCGTACCGGGCCCAGGGGTTCGATGCCGAGGGCAACGACCTGGGTGACGTCACCGGCTCGACCACGTTCTCGATCGGGCCCGGCGGGTCGTGCACCGGTACGACGTGCACGGCCACGACCGTTGGCGACCACACGGTGACAGGCGTCCACTCGGTGGCCACCACCACCGACACCGCGTCCGGCACCGCGACCCTGCAGGTGGGCCCGGGGGCGGTCGATCACCTGGTGCTGTCGCCGGCCGGGGCGACGATGACCGCAGGGGGGTCACAGGACTACCGGGCCACGGCCGTCGATCGCTTCGGCAACGACCTCGGTGACGTCACCGGCTCGACGACGTTCTCGGTGGGGCCGGAGGGGTCGTGCACGGGTGCGACGTGCACGGCGTCGGCGGTGGGTGATCACACGGTGACGGGGACGAGTGGGTCGGCCACCGGGACGGCCACGTTGGCCGTGACCGCGGGGGCCTTGGATCACCTGGTGCTGTCGCCGTCGGTGGCGACGATCACGGCTGGGGGGTCGCAGGCGTACGGCGCCCGTGGGTTCGACGTCTTCGGGAACGATCTGGGCGATGTGACCGGTTCGACGACGTTCTCGGTGGGGCCGGAGGGGTCGTGCACGGGCGCGACGTGTTCGGCGTCGGCTGCGGGTGGCCACACGGTGACGGGGACGATCGGGTCGGCGACGGGCGCGGCGTCGTTGTCGGTGACGGCGGGGCCGTTGGACCACCTCGAGCTGACGCCGTCGACGGCGAGCATCGTCGCCGGGGAGACCCAGGCCTACGGCGCCCGTGGGTTCGATGCCTTCGGGAACGATCTGGGTGACGTGACCGGTTCGACGACGTTCTCGATCGGGCCGGACGGGGCCTGCGCGGCGGCGACCTGCACGGCGTCGGCTGCAGGCGGCCACACGGTGACGGGGACGAACGGCTCGGCCACCGGCACGGCGTCGTTGGCCGTGACCGCAGGGGTGTTGGACCACCTGGTGCTCTCGCCGGAGGTGGCGACGATCACCGCTGGGGGGTCGCAGGTCTACGGCGCCCGGGGGTTCGACGTCTTCGGGAACGACCTCGGCGATCTCACCGACACGACCACCTTCACCCTCTCGCCCGAGGGGTCCTGCACCGGGTCGACGTGCACGGCGTCGCGCGCGGGGGAGCACACGGTGACGGGGACGAACGGGTCGGCCACCGGCACGGCGCTGGTGGCCGTGACCGCGGGGGCGCTGGATCGCCTGGTGCTGTCGCCGGCGACGGCGACCATCGCCGCCGGGGACACCCAGACCTATCTCGCCCGCGGGTTCGACGCGGCCGGCAACGACCTCGGCGATCTCACCGAGACCGCCACGTTCTCGATCGGGCCGGATGGGTCGTGCACGGGTGCGACGTGCACGGCGTCGGCCGCGGGGGAGCACACGGTGACGGGGACCATCGGGTCGGTCACGGGGACGGCGATGGTGACCGTGACCGCGGGGCCGTTGGCCCGGCTCGATGTGTCTCCGGCGACGGCGAGCCTCGTCGCCGGGGAGTCGCAGGCCTATCTCGCCCGGGGGTTCGACGCGGCCG
>DASVEC010000411.1:0-3025 GCA_036380755.1 Iamia sp.
GAGGAACTCGCGGCGGAACTCGCTCTGGGTCTCCTCCAGGAACTTGCGGCGCGACAGGACCACGTTGTTGCGGTTCTTGTCCAGCTCGATGACCTTGCACTCCAGCTCCTGCCCCACGTAGGGGTGCAGGTCGCGGACGCGGCGGAGCTCCACCAGCGAGGCGGGCAGGAAGCCCCGGAGGCCGATGTCGAGGATCAGGCCGCCCTTGACCACTTCGATGACGGGCCCCTTGACGACGCCGTCGCGCTCCTTGGTGGCCTCGATGTCGCCCCAGGCCCGCTCGTACTGGGCCCGCTTCTTGGACAGGACCAGACGGCCGTCCTTGTCCTCCTTGGTGAGGACCAGGGCCTCGATCTCCTCGCCCAGGCTGACGATCTCGGCCGGGTCGACGTCGTTGCGGATCGACAGCTCGCGGCTGGGGATCACGCCCTCGGTCTTGTAACCGATGTCGAGGAGGACCTCGTCCTTGTCGACCTTGACCACCTTGCCCTCGACGATCTGGCCGTCCTCCACGCTGACCATCGACGCGTCGATGGCGGCGTCGAAGTCGATGTCGAGGTCGTCGAAGGCGATCGTGCGGGGCACGTACTCACCCTCGTCGGGCGTGTCGGTGGGAGGGAGGGTGGCGGTCTGGTCGGACACTGAGGGAGCTCTTCTCGGAGGGACAGGAGTCGATGGAGCCTGCGGACGCGACGCGCCAGCAGGCAGGAACCCGACAACGCTACCGGTCGAGCCCCGATGCCACCAACAGCCGTCAGGCGCGTTCGAGGATGAGGTCGAAGTCCTTGCGCCAGGTCGCCCCGGCGTCGTCCGAGGCCTCCCACCGGCCGGCGATCCGGTCCGGCTCGACCGTGGCGACGAAGCGCTGGTGGAAGTCGGGATCCTCCCGGCTGAGGGTCCACTCGCCGGCGCCGAAGGTCATGGCGAACAGCCGGTCGACCCCCCGGTCGTCGTGGTACAGCGCCCAGTAGTTGTCGTTGGCGCTGCTGCGACCGAGGCAGAAGGTGTTGCCGCCTCCCGGGGTCGACCACTGGACCAGCACGAAGGACTCCCCGATCCACGATGTGGTGGTCGTCGTCGGCTCGTCGGCCTCGGGCGGGAGGTCGAACCAGGCGTTCGCCATCGTCGTCCGCCACGTGCCCACGAGGACGTCGAGGGCTTCCATCTCCGCGCTCTTCATGACCGGATCCTGTCACCCCGGGCAAGGGGGAGGTCGCCCCCTGATCGGGACCGGTTCGGGCGGGGTATGCAGCGGCGGCCGGGCGCGCCGCCCGGTCCCCCATCGAGAGGAAGCCCGTGATGAGGCCATCGAGGATCCTCGCCGCGTCGGTCGTGCTGGCCCTGGGCCTGGCCGGGTGCGGCGACGACGGCGACGACGACACCGCCGACACCACCACGCCGACGACCGAGGCCACCACGACCGGGTCGACCGCCGAGGAGTCGTCCACGACGGCACCCACCAGCACCGAGGCGACCGAGGAGGGCGCCGCGACCGGGGTCTCGTGCCTCGACGGCGACTTCACGGTGGGCACCTTCCGCACCGAGGGCGCGCCCGGCCTCGACGGCCCCCTGGTCGGCGAGGGTGGCGACCTCACCGTCACCTTCGCCGACGCCACCTGGACGCTGGCCGGCGACGGCACCGTCGCCTCGGGCACCGCCGGCGACATCGACGTCACCCTCACCGTCGACGGCGAGGCGACCGGTTCCATCGCCCCGGGCACCGACGAGGGGGCGGTGGCCTTCACCGTCGCCTCGGGCTCCGGGTCGGCCGACGTCGCCGTGGGCGGGGCGACGGTCGCCACCCTCACGGTCGAGGAGCTGGCCCGCACCCTGGTCCCCGACGGCGAGGCCGACGTGGCCTGCACGGCCGACGAGGTCACCGTCACCGCCGACGCCATCGAGCTCGTCCTCGTCCCGGCCGGGGGCGCCGGCGTCGAGGGCGACGAGGGCGAGGGCTCGGCGCCGGAGACGGAGCCGGCGGCGGCCGGCCCCAACCCCGGCGTGGTCAACGACAGCGGCGTCACGGCCACCTACGACTGCGGCGGCACCGCCTTCACCCTCAACGGCAGCGACGGCACCATCACCCTCGTCGGCGCCTGCCCGCAGGTCACCGTGAACGGCAACGGCAACGGGCTCGTCGTCGAGACCGCCGACGAGCTCACCCTCAACGGCGACGACAACCAGGTCACCTGGACCGGCACCCCGGGCTCGGTGAACGACAACGGCGACGGCAACACCGTCGGCTGACGCCTACCCCGGGCGCCGGGCCACCAGGAGGTGCTCGGCGTGCTCGACATCGGGCGGGGTGCGGGCGTAGCGACCGGGCTCGACGGCCCAGACGTGCTCGGGCTCCAGCCCGACCGATCGGGCCAGGAGGCGCAGCTCGCGGGGGGTGAAGCACGTCGTCCACAGGTCGGTCTCGGCGTCGGTGCCGTGCTCGTCCTTGATCACGGTCCGCTCGTGGGCGACCCCGGTGTCGGCGTCGAAGGTGGTGCCGTCGACCAGGTTGGCGACCTGGAAGTAGGAGGAGAAGGCGCTCACGGCCGCCCGCCCGCCGGGGCGCAGGGCCCGGGCGATGCCGGCGAGCACGGGGGCGTCCCCGGTCCCGTCGGTGGTGGTGGCGGGCCCACCCTGGAGCCCGAAGGCGCCCTGGCAGAGCGAGATGGCGGCGTCGACCTCGGCGTCGAAGCCCAGGTCACGGGCATCGACGCGGGCGAAGGTGACCCCGGGCGGGGCGTCGCGCCGGGCGATCTCGACGAACCGCTCGCTGATGTCGACGCCGTGGACCTCGATCCCCCGCCGCCCGAGGGCATGGGCGTGGCGCCCCGGGCCGCAGCCGACGTCGAGCACCCGCTGGCCCGGCTCGAGCCCGAGCGCCTCGACCAGGAAGGCGACCTCCTGCTCGGTCCCCTTGGTGAACGAGTACCGCAGGTAGGCCGACCCCAGGTGGTCCGCCAACCCCTCGAACCAGTGGTCCCCCGCGGTCACCCCGCGAGGTTTGAGCATCTGGTCCCGCTCCAGGTGC
>DASVEC010000412.1:0-19180 GCA_036380755.1 Iamia sp.
CGGGATGACGACCGGGATGGCACCGGCGATGGCGGCCGGCCCCGGTGGCGGCGCCGGCGGGGGCGCCGGCGGGCTGCTCGACTCCGGCACGGTGAGCGACGAGGTCGTCGCCGCCCTGCGGACCGACGCCGATGCCTACGACTGGGTGGCGGCCACCGTCGGCGCCAACCGGGCGGCCGGCTACCAGCTGGCCACCGAGGAGTCGGTCATGCCCCTCGGCGGCTTCAACGGCTCGGACCCGTCGCCGACGCTGGCCCAGTTCCAGACCTGGGTCGCCGAGGGCCGGATCCACTTCTTCGTCGCCGGCGGGTCCTTCGGCGCCGGGCAGGGACAGGAGGGCACCTCGACCGCCACCGAGATCACGGCGTGGGTGGAGGCGACCTTCCCGGCCACGACGGTCGACGGCACCACCCTCTACGACCTCACCGACCAGGGGTAGCCCTCCCCGCATCACGAGGGGACAGGAGCGGGGTCGAGGGGTACCGTCGGGCCACGTCGTCGTCGCCCCTGGAGGATCCGATGGCCCGCCGCCCCCACCTCGCCCGTCTGCTGCTGGTCACCTCCGTGCTCGGCGTGGCGCTCGCCGCCGCTCCCCTCGCCGCCGGCGCCCAGGAGGCCCCCGCGGCGCCGACGCTGGCCGCGGTGCTGCGCGGCGAGGTCGACGGCCTCACGGCCGAGGCCACCACGATGCCCACCGACGGGGGCGACATGGGCATCGTCGTCGAGGTCACCAACGACGGCGACGACCCCGTCGAGGTCGCCGTCCCGTTCGGCACCCTGGTGGTCACCCAGACCGAGGGCGACCAGACCCTGGCGGTGACGGCCCCGCCCAGCCCCGAGGTCATCGACGTGGCCGCCCGGGGCGGCACCCCGACGGTCGAGTTCGAGGCGGGCACGTCCAGCCGCCAGCTCCCCGCCTACTGCACCGAGCTGGGCGACGGCTACCCCTTCGACAGCGCGCCGGTGACGCCCATCGACGACGCCCACCCGGTCCTGGCCGAGACGCTGCGCGCCGCCACGGTGGCCGACGCGGACCACACCACCACCCAGGACGCCGTCTGGTGGCTGACCGACGAGCCCGACCTCCCCGTCGCCGACTCGCTCCACGGACTGCTGGCGGTCGACACCGCCGCCTTCGCCGCCGCTCCCCACCGGGTCACCCCCGACACCGGCTACGTGCCGATGTGGATGCGGGAGCAGGCCACGGACGGCGGCTCGCTGGAGATGCCGGCCTACGACGACGAGGAGGCCGCCGGCATCCTCGACGAGAGCTTCGAGGGCCCGGGCTCGCCCACGGGAGGCTCCGACGGCGGAGGCCTGGGCGCCGGCCCGATCGTCTGGGCCGTTCTCGTGGGCCTGGTCGTCGTCACCTCGGTGGTCGTCGCCAGCCGGGCCGGACGGACCCGGGCCGCACCCGCCCCGGCGCTCGCTCGCACCGCACCGGGCTGGTACCCGGACCCGCTGAGCCCCGGCGGTCACCGGTACTGGGACGGCCAGGCCTGGACGCACCGGGTCATGGGCCCCCGCTAGCCCGTCAGCCCCGTCCCGGCTGTACCCCCAGGGGGTACCCTGACCTCGGAACCAAGGAGGTCACGGTGCCCGGCTATTCGATGGACAAGGACGACTACGCCCGGCGGCTCAAGCGCATCGAGGGCCAGGTGCGCGGCCTCCAGCGGATGGTCGACGACGACACCTACTGCATCGACGTCCTGACCCAGATCAGCGCCGTGAGCTCGGCCCTCGAGAGCGTGGCCCTGGGCCTGCTCGACCAGCACATCCGACACTGCGTGGCCGACGCCGCCCGCCAGGGCGACCAGGGCGAGGCCGATCGCATCGTGGCCGAGGCCACCGCCGCCATCGCCCGCCTCGTCCGCTCCTAGACCACCGGGGCCCGAGCTGCGATCGCAGCTCGGGCCCGGTCGGTTCCCGCCAGGTTCCCGCCAGGGGGTGGGACGGGCACACCGGTACCCCTCGAACCAGCAGGTCAACCCCCTGTCAGTCCATCCCGAACGTTCGCTTGGGTTGACCAAACGAACGTTTAGGAGGACGATGCCGGCATGGCCGCCGCCACCGACCGCATGATCGACATCCTCGCCCCCGAGCTCTACGACGACCCGTGGGCGACGTACCGCTGGCTCCGGGACGAGGCGCCGCTGTACCGCGACACCACCAACGACCTGTGGGTGGTGAGCCGGCACGCCGACGTGTTCGAGGTCTCCCGCCGCGCCGACGTGTGGTCGGCGGCCCAGGGGGTGCGGCCCAAGGTCGCCGCCGACATGTCGCTCATCGCCCTCGACGATCCGGAGCACACCCGCCAGCGCCGGCTGATCAACCGGGGCTTCACGCCCCGCCGGGTGCGGGAGATCGCCCCCCACATCCGCGACCTGGCCCACCGGCTGATCGACGAGGTCCAGCACCGGGGCGAGATCGAGTTCGTCACCGAGCTCGCCGCCCACGTCCCGCTCATCGTGATCAGCGAGATGATGGGCCTCGACCCCGACGAGCGGGACCGCATGTACCGCTGGTCCGACGCCATGATGGCGGGCGACGGCCACGAGGGCGACGCCCCCGAGCTCCACGCCGCCGCGGTGGCCTTCGGCGAGTTCGCCGAGATGGTGGCCGGCCTCATCGCCGAGCGCCACGGCGAGACGACCGACGACATCATCGGCATCCTCACGCGCGCCCACGACGAGGGCGGCCTCCAGAAGGACGTGAAGTCGGGGGACCTCTACGAGGAGGGCTCGCTCCAGGACGACGAGCTGCTGATGTTCCTCACCCTGCTGCTGGTGGCCGGCAACGAGACCACCCGCAACGCCATCTCGGGTGGCCTGCTGGCCCTCAGCCTCTTCCCCGACGAGCGGGACAAGCTGCTCGCCGACCCCACGCTGATCGACTCGGCGGTCGAGGAGATCATCCGCTGGACCACGCCGGTGATGACCTTCATGCGAACGTGCACCGAGGCCCACGAGATCCACGGCCAGCGCATCGAGGTGGGCGACCGGATCCTGATGCTCTACCAGTCGGCCAACCGCGACGATCGGGTCTTCGAGCGCCCCGACGACTTCGTGGTCGACCGCATGCCCAACAACCACCTGGCCTTCGGCGCCGGCACCCACTTCTGCCTGGGCGCCAACCTGGCCCGGCTCGAGGTCAAGCTGGTGTTCGAGGCGCTGCTCGAGCGGCTGCCCGACGTGCGGGCCGTCGACCCGACCACGATCGACCGCAACCGCTCCACCCTCGTCCTGGGGATCGACAGCCTGCCGGCGGTCTTCACCCCCGTCTCCAACCCGGCGGCCACGTGAGCGAGCGCAGCGAGCGAACCCGAAGGAACGGGCTCTCTGACGGCGGAGCCTGCGGAGCCGTCAGCGCTCATCGGCCGACGTCCGGCTTCACCCGCCTGGCGTCGTCGAGCGACGAGAGGGGCGGCCGATGAGCACGGCGACGGCTCCCCGGCCGAGCTACGGCCAGCGCGAGCGCATCCTCGACACCGCCCTGGACCTCATGTCCGAACGGGGGGCATCGGCCACCAGCATGCGGGCCCTCGCATCGGCCTGCGGTCTCAACGTCGCCGCGCTCTACCACTACTTCCCGTCGAAGCACGCCCTGCTGCGGGCGGTCATCGAGGAGCGCCGCTACGGCGCCCAGATCGAGGCCATGCCCGTCCCCGACCTGCGCCTCCCGGCCCCCGAGCGGCTCACCGCCCTGGTGATCGACATGTGGGACGGCGCCCTGGCCGAGGCCACCATCTGGCGGCTCCTCCTCACCGAGGCCATCCACGGCGACGGCACCGCCCGCGAGGTCGGGTCCGAGCTGCTCACCACCTTGGAGGCGGGCCTGCGCGACACCCTCCCCCGTCTCTTCCCCGAGCTCGCCGTCGAGGTCGACGTGGCCGCCCGGACGGTGGCGTCCACCCTCGTGACCCTGATGCTCGAGTCGAGCCTGGTCGAGCCGGCCGCCCTGCAGGCCCGCGCCGAGCAGCGCGCCCACGACCTGGCCATCCTCCTGCTCCCCACATGGATGGAAGCGGAGGTCCACCCCTAGCCTTCCTGGGTGGCCGACGACGACGACACCGAGGAGGCTCCCCCGCGGCGGGGTCTCGACGGGCGGACACTGGCCATCTGCGCCCTGGTGGCGCTGATCGCCGCCCTGCTGGCCGGGTTCGCCACCAGCAAGCTCACCGACGACGACGCCGACGACCGGGCCGCCGAGGGCGAGCTCACCGCCGCCGAGGAGCTCCCCGACCTGACCCTCCCCCGCCTGGGCGGGGGCGACGACGTGCAGCTCTCGGACTACCGGGGCCAGCCCGTGGTCGTGAACTTCTGGGGCTCGTGGTGCGAGCCCTGCATCGACGAGATGCCCGCCTTCCAGCAGGTGCACGAGTCGCTGGGCGACCAGGTCGCCTTTCTCGGCGTCAACGTCAACGACACGCTCGAGAACGCCACGATCATGGTCGACCGGACCGGCGTCACCTACGACCTGGCCCGGGACACCGACGGGGAGCTGGGCCGCGCCCTCGACATCAGCACCTTCCCGACGACGGTGCTGATCCTGGCCGACGGGACCATCGCCGAGACCGTCTACCGGGAGCTGTCGGCCGAGCGGCTGTGCGAGAAGGTCAACCAGTCGCTCCTCAACCAGTCCCTGGGCGAAGGCGAGTGCGGCTGATGGGCGACGCCCGCATCGCCGTGGCCTTCACGGCCGGGATGCTGGCCACGGTCAACCCGTGCGCCCTCCCGATGCTGCCCGCCTACCTCGGCTGGTTCATCACCGGCGACGACGAGCGCCAGCCGGCCGGGGCCGCCATCGCCCGGGCCGTGGTGGTGGCGCTCTCGGTGGCGACCGGCTTCGTCCTCGTGTTCGGGGTGCTGGGCCTGCTGGCCACGGCGACCACCAACCAGGTCGAGGAGATCACGCCCTGGATCACCCCGATCGTCGGGCTGGCGCTGGCCGGGTTGGGCATCGCCCTGGTCGCCGGGCGCACGCTGAAGGTGCCGCTCCCCCGTCTCGACCGCAGCGGCGGGGGCAGCCGGGGCGTGGCCGCCATGGTCGTCTACGGGGCGTCGTACGCCGTGGTGTCGGTGTCGTGCGCCCTGCCCGTGTTCGTGATCCAGGTCAGCACCACCTTCGGCGAGGAGAGCTGGGGCGCCGGGCTCACCAACCTGGTCGGCTTCGCCATCGGGTTCGCCCTCGTGCTGGTGGCCCTGTCGGTGTCGGTGGCGCTGGCCCGGGGGTCGCTCACGACGGCGGCCCGCAAGGCCTCGGCGTACGTGAGCCGGGTCTCGGGCGTGCTGCTCGTGCTGACCGGTCTCTACCTCGTCTGGTACGGCCTGGCCGAGCTCCGTCTCGAGAGCCGCGGCGCCCCCGACGACCCGGTGATCGACCGGGTCACGGGCTGGTCGACCGAGATCTCGGCCCGCGTCCACGACGTCGGCGGCGTCGAGCTCGGGCTGGTCCTCGCCCTCTTCGTCGCCGTCGTCGCCCTCGTCGCCGTCGTCCGCAGCGGCGGCCGCTCCCGCACCTCCTAGGGCATCAGGCGCTGGAGGCTCCAGGTGTCGCCGGTGCGGGTGTAGAGGAAGCGGTCGTGGAGGCGGTCGGCCCGGCCCTGCCACACCTCGACCTCCTCGGGGTGGAGCCGGTAGCCACCCCAGCCCTCGGGCCGCTCGACGGGACCGTCGCCCACCGCCGCCGCCACCTCGTCGCGGCGCGCCTCGAGGGCGGTCCGGTCGGCGATGGGCTGGCTCTGGGCCGATGCCGCAGCCGAGATCCGGCTGCCGTGGGGGCGGGCCTCCCAGTACTCGTCGACCTCGTCGGCCCCGAGCCGCTCGACCGGACCGGCGACCCGCACCTGGCGGCTCAGCGGGATCCACCCGAAGCAGAGGGCGGCCCGCGGGTTGGCGGCCAGCTCCTCGCCCTTGCGGCTGGTGGTGTCGGTGAAGAAGCAGAAGCCGTGGTCGACCCGGCGGACCAGGACGAAGCGCACCGAGGGCCGGCCGTCGGCGGTGGCGGTGGCGAGGGCCACGGCCGCGGGGTCGAAGGGGTCGGTCGCCTCCCACTCGGCGTACCAGGCCCGGAACTGGTCGACCGGGTCCGGCGCCAGGTCGGCGCGGTGCAGGCCGACCTCCTGGTACTCCTCCCGCACGGCCGTGAGGTCGAGCACGGGCGAGGGCCGGGCGGGAGGACTCGGAGGTTCGCTCACCTCCTCATCCTCCCACCCGACCCCTCGGCCGTGGGACGACTCAGACGTCGAAGGTCAGGCCGTAGGTCTCCTCCAGCCCGACGAGGCAGTAGGGCCGCTCGGGGCACTCCGGCGGGCCGCCGAGGTTCAGCGAGTCCGGCACGCCGGCCAGGTCGGAGACGGTGGCGAGGCCGTACTCGTCGGCCGTCTCCTGGGTGACGACGAAGGTGTTGACGCTGTCGGCCTCGGCCGGCTCGAGGATGGTGACGCCGTCCTCCTCGGCCAGGGGCCGGAGGGCGCTGAGCACCTCCTCGACGTCGGGCGAGGGGACGGCCTCGCCGTCGAGGAAGCCGAGGAGCGTGCCGGTGAACTCGGGCACGAGGTCGATCTCACCGCTGGTCAGGGCCGGGTAGTAGACGTCGCGGGCACCGATGTCGGGGGTGTAGGAGACCTCGACGCCGGCGGCCTCGAGGGCCTGGCCGTAGATCTGGGCGGCGATGTTGGACTCGGCGAAGTTCGAGCTGCCCACGTTGATGCTGCCCTCGGCCGTGAGGTCGCCGGGGAGCTCGTTCTCCTCGAGGTAGGTGCCGGCCACGTCCTCGGGGTTCTCACCGTCGATGGAGACCGACGCGACCATCTGCTGCATGGCCTCCACCGTGAGGGTGGCGCTCACCGCGTCGAGCACGGCGGCGATGTCGTCGTTGGTGGCCTCGGTGCGGATGGCGGGCACGAAGTTGTCGGCCGGCTGGAGGTTCTGGTCGTCCTCGAGGGCCACCCAGTCGTTGGCCGAGATGGCGCCGTCGGAGGAGAAGAGAAGGGCGATGTCGATGTCACCGTTCTCCAGGGCGGCCTTGGTGTTGGGCCCGCCGGCGTCGAGCGGCGTGAAGGTGAACTCGGCCCCGCTGGCCTCGCCACCGCCGTCGGTGGAGTCGGACCCGGCCTCGGTGGTGGTTCCGTCGCCGGAGGTGGCCTCGTCGCCGTCGTCGTCGCTGTCGGTGCAGGCCGCGGCGGCGAAGGCCAGGAGGGGGATGAGCAGGGCGGCGGCCAGGCGCCGTCGGGTGGTCGTCACGGTGGTGTGCCTTTCGGGTGTTTCGGTGGAGCAGGTGGACCTAGGGCGACGCCGCCCCGGCCAGGGCGGGCTCGTCGACGGGCGACGAGGCGATCTCGACGGGGGCGTCCTCGGGTTCGTCGGGCTCGCCGGCCCGGCGCGCCCGCCGCTCGGCGCGCAGGCCCTTGGGGGTGAGCGCCCGCTGGACCAGGCCCAGCACCAGCTCGGTGGCCAGGGCGAGCAGGGCGACCAGCAGGGCGCCGACGATGACCTTGACGAAGCCACCGGTCGAGCGGGTGGCGAAGCCGTCGATGATGAACCGGCCCAGCCCGCCGGCGCCGAGCTGGGCGGCGATGGTGGTGGTGGCCACGACCTGGACGGCGGTGGTGCGGATGCCGGCCATGATCAGCGGCACGGCCAGCGGGATCTCGACCCGGCGGAGGATCTGGCCCTCGGACAGACCCATGCCCCGAGCGGCGTCGCGCACGTCGTCGGAGACCTCGGAGATGCCCACGTAGGTGTTGGTCACGATGGGCGGGACGGCCAGGGCGACGAGGGCGATGAAGACCGAGATCAGGCCGATCACCGGCTTCTCGTCGAGCCCGAGGAGCTGGTTGCCCACCACGAGGATGGCGAAGGAGGGCAGGGCCCGGCCCACGTTGGAGACGTTGATGACGAGCAGGCCGAAGCGGCGCTTGTGGCCCAGCCAGAGCGAGATGGGCACGGCGACGAGGATCGCCGCGATCACGGCCACGAACGAGATCTGGATGTGCTCCATGAGGCGCACGGTGATGCCGCTGTTGCCCCGCCAGTTCGCCTGGTCGCGCAGGTAGTCGAAGGTCTGGACGAGGAGGTTGTCGTCGTCGGAGGGGCTGGTCTGGGCCAGCAGCGTCGCCATCATGCAGCCACCGCCCCGTCGGGCAGCGTGGCGACCTGGTCGGCGGGATCGATCTCGGCCCGGTCACCGGCGCGCCGGCGCCGGCCCCGGGGGCGCACCGACCACGGCGCCAGCCGCCGGCCCACCCAGGCCAGGCCCACGTCGGATCCGATGGCGAGGACGATCGAGAGGACGACGCCGACGGTGACCGCCGTCCGCACCGGGCGGTTGAGGCCGGTGAGGATGAGCTGGCCCAGACCGCCGAGGCCCACGAGGGCGGCGATGGTGAGCATGCCGATGGTGCTGACGGTGGCGATGCGGATGCCGGCCATGATCGACGGGAGGGCGAGCGGCATCTCGACCTTCCACAGGCGCTGGCGCCGGCTGAGGCCCATCCCGTCGGCCGCGTCGCGGACGTCCTCGGACACCTGCTCGAGCCCGGTGACGGTGTTCCGCACGAGGATCAGCAGCGTGTACAGGACCAGCGGCACCAGGGCGGTGGTGCGCGACAGACCGGTGTAGGGCACCAGCACGCCGTAGAGGGCGAGCGAGGGGATGGTGTAGAGCACCCCGGCGGTGCCGAGCACCAGGCCCTTGAGGCGGGGGTGGCGGACCACCGCGATCGAGGCCGGGAGGGCGATCAGGAGGCCGATCAC
This sequence comes from Iamia sp., assembly GCA_036380755.1. GTDB lineage: Bacteria > Actinomycetota > Acidimicrobiia > Acidimicrobiales > Iamiaceae > Iamia. The sequence goes on from DASVEC010000412.1 coordinate 8,757, forward strand.
CACCGCGCCCACGGTGAGGATCACGTGCTCGCGCGTCGCCGTCCAGATCAGGTCGCGGTTCGCCTCGCGGCCGACCCACTCGCCCCACCACCACTTCTCGGTGTTGCTCACCGCCAGGACGGAGACCGTCACGTGGTGGCACTCGCTCGGTTGGTCTGCACGGTGCCCTCCCGCGAATCTGCCTTCGCGCCCCGGGTCGTCCGGCCGTTCGACCGCAACGTTGCAGTCGGTGGGTCAGTAGTGGATCGGCGTGACGGTAGCGTGCTCGCCAGCCGATGCCAACGAACCCGATCGGGAATCGATGATCACGCTGGACTCCGTCACCAAGCGGTACGACAACGGCCAGGTGGCGGTGCGCGACCTCAGCCTCGAGGTCCGCGAGGGCGAGATCTGCATGCTCGTGGGACCCTCCGGCTGCGGCAAGACCACGACCATGCGGATGATCAACCGGCTGATCGAGCCCACGTCGGGCCGCATCCTCCTCGACGGCGAGGACGTCACCGACGTCGATCCCGTCGGCCTCCGCCGCCGCATCGGCTACGTCATCCAGCAGGTCGGGCTGTTCCCCCACCAGACCGTCGGCGACAACATCGGCACCGTCCCCGGTCTCCTCGGCTGGGACAAGGGCCGCATCCGGGCCCGCACCGACGAGCTCCTCGACCTCGTCGGCCTGCCCCCCGACGAGTACCGCGACCGCTACCCCCACCAGCTCTCCGGCGGCCAGCGCCAGCGGGTGGGCGTCGCCCGGGCCCTCGCCGCCGACCCGCCCTTCCTCCTGATGGACGAGCCCTTCGGCGCCGTCGACCCCATCAGCCGCGACCGGCTCCAGCAGGAGTTCCTGCGTCTCCAGGAGACGGTGCGCAAGACCATCGTGTTCGTCACCCACGACGTCGACGAGGCCGTGACCCTCGGCGACCGCATCGCCGTGCTCCAGGTCGGGGGCGTGCTGGCCCAGTACGACACCCCCGAGGTGGTGCTCGACCGGCCGGCGTCGCCGTTCGTGGCCGACTTCGTGGGCTCGGACCGGGGTCTCAAGCGGCTCGACGTGGTGCCCCTCGACCGGGCCGACGTCGCCCCCGCCGAGCTGGTGCTCGACGCCGCCCTGCCGCTCGCCGAGGCCCGCCGCCGGCTCGACGCCGCCGGGTGGGTCCACGCCCCGGTCGTGCGCGACGACCGCCTCGTCGGCGTGCTGCGCTACTCCGCCACCGAGGGCGACGCCGGAGCGACCGGCACCGTCGGCGATGCCGCCGTCGCCCTCGACGCCCGGGTCGGAGAGGGCCACACCCTGAAGGACGCCTTCGCCGCCCTGCTGCTCGACGATGCCGGCTGGGTCGCCGTCGTCGACCGCGACGAGCACCTCATCGGCCTCGTCACCGCCGACCACCTCCACGAGATCGCCCGCCGCCGCGCCGCCTAGGGCGTTCTCGGCGCGGGCTAGAGGATCTGGAGGATCTCGATCTCGGGGTTCCGCTCGACCGCCATGTCGGTGATCACGTCGCGGTGGCACCGATGCCGATCCCGCTCGACACAGAGGACCGCGATCCGTTGATTGGCCGCCAGCCCGATGACACGGTCGAGGGCTTCGCCCGCGCCGTTGCCGAGCATCTCGCGCATGCGCGCCCTCCCGACCTCCCCGGTGCCGGTACGGAACGAGTCCCGATTGTCCGGAGGGTTGCCGAGCTCCTTCTCGTGGATGTACTCGATGCCCGCGGCGGCCATCGCTTCGGCGAGGCGACGGCGGGAGAAGCCCGGCTTGCGACTCACAGGGTTCAGGCGGACGTCGACGAGCACCGAGACCCGGGCCCCCGACAGCCGCTCCACAAGACCGTCGAGCGTCATCCCCTCGTAGCCCACGCTGTAGATCCGGCCGGCCATCAGCCGATGGTCGCCGAGACCGCGACGAAGAGCAAGACGGCAGCCCGTCCGCTGGTCTTCACTCGAGCATCCGGGGTTGGTAGTGGGTGTCCGGCGGCCAGAAGACCCCCAGGACGAGGAACGAGGCGGGGTGCTGCTCCTGGTTGCCGACGAACAGTGACGCGGCCCTACCGCTCCACATCACCTGCTCGAACTTCTGGCGCATCAGGTCCTGCCAGTCGCGCCGGTGCCGCACACGCCGCCACAGTGCGACGGCCTCCCAGTCCACGATGGTCTGCTCATGGCCGTTGCAGCCCCTGCGGTGACAGTGGTAGCGGTAGCTGAACCGCCACGGGACGACCTCGAAGTCCGGCTTGGATGCGTCCGGGTCGTCGAACAGGCTCATCCGCCTCTTGGCCCCTTCGGCGCGCGTCCTCCACTTCGTGAGCTGCTCGTCGTCCCGGGTGGCGATCAGCAGCTCTGGCGGCTCCGCCGGATGGACCACAGCGAGCGACGGGGTGCCGGGGCCAGAGCCGGTGCGATTCGCCTCGACCAGGTCGCACATCGTCGCGGCGTGGAGCTGACCGACGAGCGACCGACGGTCGGCCCATGCCCGCTCCGGGCTCATCTTCGCCCCAAGCGTGATCGATCCGCTGATCGGGGTCCACGACTCGGGCCGACGGTCGGACCTCGGGGAGGTCAGCTCGACCTCGACCTCCTGGTACTTGACGAACCGGGACTCGCTCGCCAGGTCGCGGAACGGAACGGGGTGCAGCCTGACCCAGGTGGGAGGCCCCGCGTCGAGGCGCGCTCCGGCGACGCACATCGTCTCGTCGAGGTTGCTCGTCAGTACCGGGGCCGCCTTGACGAGCACGAGGACCTTCGCCCGCGTCGGTGTCATCCATCATGAGGCTAGGCGTCAGAGGCTGACGCCTAGGCCATGGCTGACACCCCTCAGCCGATGAGGGTCTGGCCGCGCATGTAGGGGTGGAGGACGTCGGGGACCCGCACGGTGCCGTCGGGCTGGCGGTGGGTCTCGACGATGGCGGCCCACACGCGGGGCACGGCCAGGGCCGAGCCGTTCAGGGTGTGGACCAGCTCGTTGCCCTTAGCGCCCTCGGGCCGGTAGCGGATGCCGGCCCGGCGGGCCTGGTAGTCCGACAGCCACGAGACCGACGAGACCTCCAGCCACTGGTCGACGCCGGGGGCATAGACCTCGAGGTCGTAGCTGCGGTGATGGGCCTGGCCCTGGTCGCCGGCGCAGATCTCGATGACCCGGTGGGCGAGGCCGAGACCGGCGATGAGGGCCTCGGCCCGGGCGACCATGGCGTCGAGCTCGGCCGGGGCCTGCTCGGGCGTGGCGTAGGCGAAGATCTCGACCTTGTCGAACTCGTGGACCCGGAGCAGGCCCCGGGTGTCGCGGCCGGCCGAGCCCGCCTCCCGGCGGTAGCAGGGCGAGTAGGCCATCAGCCGCATGGGCAGCTCGGCGGGCGAGAGGACCTCGCCGGCCGCGAGGGAGGTCAGCGGGGCCTCGGCGGTGGGGATGGCCCACAGGTCGTCGCGGGGGATCGAGTAGGCGTCGTCGGCGAACTTGGGCAGCTGGCCGGTGGCCGTGAGCGTGGCCGTGGTGACCAGGGTCGGCGGCCGGATCTCCTCGTAGGCGTCGGCGTTGGCGTCGAGGGCGTACTGGCACAGCGCCCGCGACAAGGTGGCGCCGGCGCCCCGGAGCATGGTGAACATCGAGCCCGAGATCTTCACCGCCCGCTCGAGGTCGAGGATGCCGAGGGCGGCGCCCGTCTCCCAGTGGGGGACCTTCTGGTGCGCGCCGTAGCCGTCGGGGTCGAAGCCCTTCACCCGGAGCACCGGGTTGTCCCTGTCGTCGGCGCCGTCGGGGGCGTCGGGGTGGGGCGTGTTGGGGATGGCCAGCAGACGGTCGCGCACCTCGGCGGCCAGGGCGTCGACCTCGGCAGCGACGGCCGCCTCCTCGTCGCCCAGCCGGCGGCTGTCGTCGCGGAGGGCATCGGCCTCGTCGCCCCGCCCCTCCCGGTGCAGCCGGCCGACGTCGGCGGACAGGGCCTTCACCCGGCTGCGCAGCTCGTCGCGGCGGGCGGCCAGCTCGCGCTGGCGGGCGTCGGCCACGGCCACGGCCTCGACCTCGGACCCGTCGACTCCCTTGCGGGCCAGGTCGGCCTTCACGCCGTCGAGGTCGGTGCGGATGCGCCTGATGTCGAGCACGGGAGCACGGTAGACGCCCGGTCCGGCCCACCCCTCCCGGGTTGCGCCCGTCCCCCGATCGGGTGAAATGCAGGTCGCTGCGCGAGCAGCGGTAGCGTCGGAGCGATGGCAGCGGTGGAGGTCGATCGGCTCGTCGTCCGCCGCGGGGAGCACCTGGCGGTCGACGGCATCAGCTTCTCCGTCGAGCCCGGCCAGGTCCTCGCCGTGCTGGGGCCCAACGGTGCCGGCAAGACCACCACGGTCGAGACGATCGAGGGCCTGCTGCGGCCCGAGAGCGGCTCGGTCCGGGTCCTCGGCATCGACCCCCACGCCGACCACGAGCGCCTGATGCCCCACATCGGGGCCATGCCCCAGGACGGCGGCGTCTACCCCGGTGCCCGCCCCATCGAGATGCTGCGGCTGGTGGCGTCGTTCCACGCCACCCCCGACGATCCGGCCGACCTCCTCGACCGGGTCGGGCTCAGCCACCGGGCCCGCGCCACCTGGCGCACCCTCTCCGGCGGCGAGCAGCAACGCCTGTCCCTCGCCCTCGCCCTGGTGGGCCGGCCGGAGGTCGTGCTGCTCGACGAGCCCACGGCCGGCATCGACCCGTCGGGACGTCAGCTCGTCCGCCAGCTCGTCGCCGATCTCAAGACCGCCGGCGTGGCCGTCATCGTCACGACCCACGACCTGGAGGAGGCCGAGAAGATCGCCGACCTCGTCGTTATCATCGACCGGGGCCGGGTGGTGGCCAGCGGGACCCCGGTCGAGCTGATGCGGTCGGCCGGCACCGCCGAGATCCGCTTCGGTGCCCCGCCCGGGCTCGACACCGCCGCCCTGGGCAAGACCCTGATGGCCGGCGTCGACGAGGTCGCCCCGGGCGAGTACCTGGTCGGACTCGAACCCACCCCGTCGAACATCAACGCCCTCACGGCCTGGCTGGCGGCCAACGACCTCCCGCTGGCCGACCTCCGGGCCGGTCGCCAGTCGCTCGAGGACGTCTTCCTCCGCATGACCGCGATCACCGGCGAGATCCCCGCCGTCCGCATCGACGCCCGCGACCGCCCCGCCAGCTGACCACCTGGGGGACCTGTCCCCCACCGCTGGGGTGGCAAGCCCCTCCGGAGCCAGGCGTAGAGTGCGGCGCCTTCGGAGGTAGGGACAGATGTGGAACCTGGCGATCGACTTCGGCACCAGCAACACGACCGGCGCCACGTGGGCCGACGGCGTGGTCGAGGCCGTCGAGGTGGGGCGTGACCGGCGCGTGCCCTCGGTCGTGCTGCTGTCGGCCGACGGCACCTGGATCGTGGGCCGCGAGGCCGACAACCAGGCCGTGGTCGTGCCCGAGCGGGTCGAGCGGGCCCCCAAGCGCCGGCTGGGCAAGGGCCACACGCTGCTGCTCGGCGGCCAGGCCGTCCCCATCAACGACGCCGTCGCCGCCCTCATGGGCCCGCACACCGAGGCGGCCCGGGCCAAGCACGGCGGCGAGCCCGGCCACATCGTCCTGACCCACCCCGCCCGCTGGGGCCCCGAGCGCATCGACGTCCTGCGCTCGGCCGCCCGCCAGGCCGGCTTCGCCCGGGTCGAGTTCTGCCCCGAGCCGGTCGCCGCCGCCCACTACGTCGACGATCCCCTCGAGGTCGGCCAGCACGTCGCCGTGTACGACCTCGGCGGCGGCACGTTCGACACGTGCGTGATGCGCCGCACCGAGACCTCGTTCAAGGTCGTCGGCCTGCCCGGCGGCACCGAGCGCATCGGCGGCGAGGACTTCGACCACCGGATGTACCAGCACCTGGGCAGCCTGGTCGGACGGGAGGACGCCTCGGTCTGGGAGAACATGCAGACCAGCGACGACCGGTCCTGGCGCCGCGCCGCGGCCGACCTCCTGACCCAGGCCCGAGCGGCCAAGGAGCAGCTCTCCCGCAACCCGCGGGCGTCGGTGTACGTCGGCGCCCTCGAGCGCGACATCACCGTCACCCGCGACGAGTTCGAGGCCCTGATCTCGGCCGACGTCGACCGCACCGTCGACGAGATGGCCCGCACCATCGAGAGCGCCGGGCTCACCACGACCGACATCACCAAGGTGTACCTGGTGGGTGGGTCGAGCCGGCTGCCGCTCGTCCAGCAGCGCATGGGTGCCCGCTTCGGCGACCGGGTCAGCACCTGGGACGACCCCAAGGGCGCGGTCGTGCTGGGCGCGGCCAAGTTCTCCGGCACCCTCCAGGCCGTCGCCGGCCCGATCGACCACGGTCTCCCCGAGGCCCCGGTGCCGTCGGGCCCGATCCAGGTCAGCGCGCCGCCACCCCGCGCCGGCGGTCCGCAGCTGGGCAAGGCCCCCGAGACCGCCCCGCCCCCTCCGCCCCCGGCCGCTCCCGCGCCACCCGCGGCCCCGGCCTACCAACCGGCGGCCCCGGCGTATCAACCGGCCGCACCGGCCCCGGCGGCGTGGTCACCCCAGCCGGCGGCGCCCCCCGGCTACACACCGTCCGCCCCGGTGGGGGGCAAGGCGCCCGGCAGCGACAAGCTCCTCTACTCGTGGATCTGCCTGGGCGGGCTGCTCATCTGCTGCCTGCCCGCCCCGCTCGTCGGCATGTACTTCGCCAACGAGGCCAAGAAGGAGGGTCACCCGCAGGCCCAGACGGCGCTGCTCCTCAACGCCGTCGCCGCCGGGCTGATCCTCCTCGGCTGGGTGGTCTGGTTCCTCAGCGCGCTGGCCAACGCGGGCTCCTCCACCTGAGACGGCCGAGCCGCCTCACCCGGGTGGGGGTCCCTCGTCGGGAGGCGGAACCGACGGGAACTTCACCCCGTCCCGGCCGCTCTCACCTTCGACGCACACGACAGCGCCGAGCACGAGCCCGGCCAGACGGAAGGAACACGACATGAGCGACTTCGGGCTCGACGACGACGCGACCGGCGCCGTCATCGACAGCGACGGGGACGGCTACGCCGACACGGCGGCCGTGGACACCGACGGCGACGGCTTCGTCGACGTCGCCGGGTACGACACCGACGGCGACGGCTACGTCGACATCGCCGAGGCCGATGTCGATGGCGACGGCTACACCGACACGATCGTCGACGACGCCAACTACGACGGCGTGGCCGATGCGGTCGTCGCCGACACCGACGGCGACGGCTACACGGACACCGCGGTGGCCGACACCGACTTCGACGGCTACGCCGACTCGGCCCAGGTCGACACCGACGGCGACGGGCTCTCCGACTCCGAGGCCTACGACCGCGACGGCGACGGCGTGTTCGAGACCTACTCCGAGGACACCGACGGCGACGGCGTGATCGACACGGCCGTGGTCGACTCCGACGGCGACGGCATCTTCGAGACGGCCGTGGTCGACAGCAACAACGACGGCGTCATCGACGGCGCGGTCATCGACCAGGACGGCGACGCCTACTCCGAGACGATCGTGGGCGACACCGACGGCGACGGCATCGCCGACACCATCGCCGAGGACACCAACGCCGACGGCTACGTCGACGTCGTCGCCGAGGACACGACCGGCGAGGGCTACGTCGACACCGCCGTGGTCGACACCGACTACGACGGCACCGCGGACGTCGGCGTCGTCGACCTGGGCAACGGCCCCTTCCAGGCCTGAGCCACCCCGCTCACCCTCTGACCCGCACCAAACTGCGACCCTCGTCCACCGCTGAGGTGGATGAGGGTCGCAGTTTGCGTTGGGGGGTGGGTCAGGCCTTGGTGGGGACGATGCCGAGGGCGGCGTCGACCTTGGTGCGGAGCTTGTCGGCATCGGCGCGGAGGGCGCGGACGCCGCTGAGCTGCTTCTCGGCCGCGGCGCGGCGCTCCTGCTGCTCGGCCTTCGACTGCTGCAGGAGCTGGTGGAGCTCGCGCCGCTGGCCCTCGATGGCCCGCTTGCGGCTGGTGATGGCCCCGTCGACGGAGGCCTCGACACCCTCGCGGGCCTCGATGATCTTGAGGACGAACTCGGCCTGGAACTCCTGGCGGACCTGGGCGCCGACCTCGCGCACGATCCGCAGGTAGTCCTGGCGGACCTGGATCTGGTGGCGCTTCTTGTAGCGCATGTAGCCGACCGGGGCCGCGATCAGCAGGCCGGGGAGAACGACGGGAGCGGCGATGCCACCGAGGAGCGAGGCGGCGACGCTGCCCAGGGCGCCGGCCGACAGCAGCGACGGCAGCCCGTCCTCGACCAGGTTGGCCTTGCCGGCGTTGGGATCGGCCCGGTCGCCGATGCCGAGGTCGCGGAGGTACTCGGGGAGGGCGTCCTGCTGCATCTCCAGCACGATCTCGTCGAGGTTGAACTCCTTCGCCATCTTGGTGACGGCGTCGTCGAGCCGCTCGGCCAGGGTCTGGGCCACGGCGGCCCAGGCGGCGTTGATCGACTGCTCGAGATCGCTGCTGAGGTTGGCCATGATCGGGTCGACGTCCTTGCCGGCGCTGTCGATGTGCTCGCGGTAGACCCGGTCCATGCGGGTCATCTCCCGCCCGATCACACGGTTGAGGTCGGCCTGGATGCGCTGGACGCTGCCGGCCAGGCGCTGGCGCCAGCGGGCCTGCGACGGGGCCAGCTCCTCGAGGAGGGCCTGGCGGGCCTTGAGCTCGGCCTCCACCGCCTCGATGTCGCCGGCGGCGACTCGCACCTGGGCGACCTGCTCGGACTCGACCCGGGCCAGCACGTGGCCGACCAGCCGGATGATGTTGGCCATCCGCACCAGCTCGCGGTTCTGGAGCGTCCGGTCGAACACCGAGGAGATGTCGGCGAAGCCGCTGCGGGCGTAGAGGGTGGCGGCGGCGTCCTCGCGCCCGGCGGCGGCGCGGGCCTGGGCCTTGTCGGCCAGCCGGCTGCTGACGGGCATGAACGGCGCCTCGGCCACCCGCTCGTAGCGGCGCACCGCCTCGCGGGCGTCCTCGTCGGCGTCGGCCTCGGTGGCCCGGCGGCGCAGGACCTCGACGTACTCGCGGAGCTTGGTCCGGTCCTCCAGCATCATGGCCTCGGGGTCCGACGAGGAGTCGACCTTGGTGAGGATGAGCACGACGGTGTCGATGCGCTCGCTGGCCTCGGCCAGGAAGGCCAGCTCGCTGAGCGAGATGGGTTCCTCGACCGACACGGCGAACAGGAGGGCGTCGGCGTAGCGCAGGGCCGTGAGGGCGCTGTCGCGGTGGCCCCGGGTCAGCCCACCGACGCCCGGCGTGTCGATGATGACCAGGCCCCGCTCGAGCAGCGGGTGGGGCAGGCCGATCTCGACGCCGACCACGTTCTCCCGGAGCACCGCCTGGCCCTGCATCGAGGCGTAGTCGACGAGCTGGTCGGTGCGGATGGCGATGCGCTCCTCGGCGTCGCTGTCGGGCAGCCGGCGCACGGCCTCGACCTGCAGCGTCGGGGCGTGGCGGACGGCCAGGTGGACGCTGGTGGCCACGTCGGCGTCGACGGGCAGGAGACCGGGCTGGCCCAGCATGGCGTTGATGAAGCTGGTCTTGCCCCGCTTGATCTCGCCGGCCACGACGATGCGGACCTCGGAGTCCTTCCAGCTGGCGGCCTCGGCCTCGATGCGCGCCGTGAGGTCGGCGGCACCGACGATCTTGGTGAGGTTGTGGGTGCGGTTGGCCAGCCGGAGGACCTCGTTCACCACCGCCGGCAGGCCCGGCGGCTGGGGCGGCCTCTCGCCCTTGGCCAGGGTGGTGCCGGCCGGTGGCTCGCTCGCGGTCGGCTCGGGCGGGGACGCCGGGGCGGCCGGCGCTCGGGGGGGGGGGGGCGCCGGGACCGGGGCGGGACCGGCCGGGGTCGACCCCGGGCGGGGGGGCGGTGGGGGTGGAGGCGGGGGTGGGCCGCCGGCGGGGGACGGGGGGACGGGATCGGTCGAGGGTCCTGACGGATCGGTCGACGTCATCGACGGGTCCTCCACGGGGTCGATGTGAGGGGCCCGTCGTCGTCGGGGTCCTCGCGGGGCCGCGGCTTCGGGGCGGGGGCGGGCTCGGGGGCCGGCTCGGCCACCGGGGCCGACGGCGGGGGCGCCGTGCGCGGGGGCGGCGGGCCCACGTGCGGTCCGGCGGCACCCGGCGCCGGCGTCGGTGCCGGTGCGTATCCCTGGCCGTAGGCGTTCGGGTCGTAGCCCTGCTGGCCGTAGACGTTCGGGTCGTAGCCCGCCGGCGGAGGCGGCGTCGCACCCGGCGGCACCGCATACCCCTGCTGCCCGTAGGCATTCGGGTCGTAGCCCTGCTGGCCGTAGACGTTCGGGTCGTAGCCCGCCGGCGGAGGCGGCGTCGCACCCGGCGGCACGGCATACCCCTGCTGCCCATAGGCATTCGGGTCGTACCCCGCCGGCGGAGGCGGCGTCCCACCCGGCGGCACCGCATACCC
>DASVEC010000413.1:0-2501 GCA_036380755.1 Iamia sp.
CAACAACCCCGGCGCCATGATCCTCGACGTCGTCCCGGTGATCCCGCCGGAGCTGCGGCCCATGGTCCAGCTCGACGGTGGCCGCTTCGCCACCTCGGACCTCAACGACCTGTACCGCCGGGTCATCAACCGGAACAACCGCCTCAAGCGCCTCCTCGACCTCGGTGCCCCCGAGATCATCGTCAACAACGAGAAGCGCATGCTGCAGGAGGCCGTCGACGCCCTGTTCGACAACGGCCGTCGCGGCCGGCCGGTCACCGGCCCGGGCAACCGCCCCCTCAAGTCCCTGAGCGACATGCTCAAGGGCAAGCAGGGTCGCTTCCGCCAGAACCTGCTGGGCAAGCGCGTCGACTACTCCGGCCGTTCGGTCATCGTGGTCGGCCCGACCCTGAAGCTGCACCAGTGCGGCCTGCCCAAGATCATGGCCCTGGAGCTGTTCAAGCCCTTCGTCATGAAGAAGCTGGTCGACGCCGAGCTGGCCCAGAACATCAAGTCGGCCAAGCGCATGGTCGAGCGGCGCCGCCCGCAGGTGTGGGACGTGCTCGAGGAGGCCATCAAGGAGCACCCGGTCATGCTGAACCGGGCCCCCACGCTGCACCGTCTCGGCATCCAGGCCTTCGAGCCCGTGCTGGTCGAGGGCAAGGCCATCCAGATCCATCCGCTGGTGTGCACCGCCTTCAACGCCGACTTCGACGGCGACCAGATGGCCGTGCACCTCCCGCTGTCGGCCGAGGCCCAGGCCGAGGCCCGGGTGCTGATGCTGTCGGCCAACAACGTGCTGTCGCCGGCCCACGGCCGGCCCCTGGTCACACCGACCCAGGACCTCATCATCGGTGGCTACTACCTCACCGAGCGGGTCGAGGGCGCCCTGGGCGAGGGCCGCACGTTCCGCAACCTCCACGAGGTGCAGCGGGCCTACGAGGACGGCCACATCAGCCTCCACGCCCCGATCACCTTCCGCACCGTCACCACGTCGGACGACGGCGAGCGGGTCGTCGAGAACCTCGACACCACCGCCGGCCGGCTGATCTTCAACGACGCCCTGCCGTCGCCCGACCAGGCTCTGGTCGACGGCGAGGGCAACCCGCTGGCCCAGATCGGCTACATCAACCAGCGCGTCGACAAGAAGGTCATGGGCCAGATCGTCGACGACCTGGCGCACGGGTACCCGAAGGCGATCGTGGCCGAGTGCCTCGATGCCATCAAGAACCTCTGCTACCGGTTCGCCTCGAAGTCCGGCATCACCATCTCGGTCGACGACGTCAAGACGCCGGAGTCCAAGGCGGGGATCCTGGAGGCCCACGAGGTCCGGGCCCAGAAGGTCGAGGACCAGTTCCGCAAGGGCATCATCACCGACGGCGAGCGGCGGCAGAAGGAGGTCGAGATCTGGACCGCGGCCACCGACGAGGTGCGCCGCGAGATGGAGGCCGGCCTCCGCGCCGAGCAGTTCAACCCCATCGAGATGATGGTCGGTTCGGGTGCCCGAGGGAACATGATGCAGGTCCGCCAGATCGCCGGCATGCGCGGCCTGGTGGCCAACCCCCGTGGCGACATGATCCCCCGCCCGATCAAGTCGAACTTCCGCGAGGGCCTGGCGATGCTGGAGTACTTCATCGCCACCCCCGGTGCCCGCAAGGGCCTGGTCGACACCGCCCTCCGCACGGCCGACTCGGGTTACCTCACCCGGCGCCTGGTCGACGTGGCCCAGGAGCTCATCATCAACGACGAGGACCCGTTCACCCGGGCCGAGGCCACCGGCACGCCGGTCATGGGCATCTGGCTCGAGGACGTCTTCGCCGACACCCCGAACAAGCGGACCCACCTCGAGACCCGTCTCTTCAGCCGGGTCCTGGCCGCCGACGTGAAGCTCGCCGACGGCACCGTCATCGAGGCCGGCACCACCGTCCTCGAGCGGGAGATGGAGCTGCTCCGGGACGATCCCGACGTCACCCGGGTCCGGGTGCTGTCGCCTCTCACCGACGACTCGGTCACCGGCGTCTCGGCCCTCTCCTACGGGATGTCCCTCGCCACCGGCCGGGACATCGAGGTGGGCGAGGCCGTGGGCGTCATCGCCGCCCAGTCGATCGGCGAGCCCGGCACACAGCTCACGATGCGGACCTTCCACACCGGCGGCGTCGCCACCGGTGGCGGCGACATCGCCGGCGGTCTGCCCCGCGTGGTCGAGCTGTTCGAGGCCCGGAGCCCGAAGGGCAAGGCCACCCTGGCCCGCACCTCCGGTGTCGTCCGCATCGGCGACGACGAGGGCAAGGGCCGCGTGGTCACCATCGTCGGCGACGATGGCACCGAGGAGGTCCACACCGTCCCGATGCAGGCCCGCCTCGCCGTCGAGGACGGCCAGGAGGTCAAGGCCGGTGACGACATCGTCCCCGGCCCCCGCGACCCCAAGGAGCTGCTGGAGATCAAGGGCCTGCGCGAGACGCAGCGCTACCTGGTCGAGCAGGTCCAGAAGGTCTACCGGGACCAGGGCGTGTCGATCCACG
>DASVEC010000414.1:0-3494 GCA_036380755.1 Iamia sp.
TGGGCAGGGCCCGGGCCACGATGCGCAGGGCACCGGGCATGTCGTCGATGGGCACGACCACCCCGCCGAACAGCAGGAGCACGACGTGGATGGCGTTGGCCAGCGCCAAGGTGGTGAGCGACGGCAAGGTGCCGGCCATCAGCATCCCCAGCCCGGCGAAGGCCACCGTGGCCAGGGCCATGGCCGCCAGGGCGCCGAAGAGGCCGACGGTTGGCCGCCAGCCCAGCGTCACGCCCACGGCCACCAGCACCATCACCTGGATGGCCTCGACCGCCAGCACGGCGCCGACCTTGGCGGCGATGAGGTCGCGCCGCCGGAGCGGGGTGACGGCGAGCCGCTTGAGCACGCCGGTCGAGCGCTCGAACCCGGTGGCGATGGCCAGCCCCGTCATGGCCGTCGACATCACCGAGAGGGCCAGGACGCCGGGGACCAGGAAGTCGACGGGGTCGTCGGTGCCGGTGGGGAGCACGTCGACCAGGCTGAAGAAGACGAGGATCACCACCGGGATGAGAAAGGTCAGCAGGACCGACTCGCCCCGGCGCAGGGTCAAGAGCAGCTCCATGCGGATCTGCGCCGCCACCCGCCGGCCGAGGGGGGCAGGACCGGGGGCGGTGGCGACCAGGGTCACGAGCGCCGGCGGCCGGGCTCGGGGGCCGGGACCGTGGCGGCGAAGGCCTCGGCCACGGCCTCGTAGGTGAGGGGGCCGTCGGCCAGCGCCGGATCGTCCCGCTCGTCGTCCTCGTCGTTCGCCGTGGCGCGAGGGGTGGCCGCGCCACGGGCGGCGCGGTCGAGGGACTCCTCCTCCCGCTGGTGGCGGAACGCCCACACGAAGAACTGGCACGTGATCAGGAACCAGAGCCAGCTCCCGGCGAAGAGCTTCATGAACACGCCGGCGGCCTGCTGGTCCTCCTGCACCGAGATGCCGAAGGCCCGGGTCGGGGTGTCGTAGCTGGTGTAGACGGCGTTCTCGGCGAAGGTGAGCCAACCCCCGGGCACGGTGGGGATGACCGACATCACGAAGAGGTAGATCATCTTGGCCGGAATGCCCATCCGCCACTCCTCGATGGGGCCGCACACCGGCATCCACATCATCAGGGCGGTGAACACCAGGACGACGTGCACGACGTAGTGCACGATCCCGTTCTCGACCGAGGCGTTCACCAGGGCGGGCCAGTGCACCGCCATGACCATGGCGTTGTAGGCGATGCCGGCGACGATCGGCAGCGAGGCGGTCCGGATGACCTTCCGGACCCGGCCCTGGCCCAGGATCAGGTCGGCCAGCCAGCGGGGCGTGGCCAGCAGGGCCAGCGGCGGCACGATCAGCGTCAGCAGGGTGTGCTGCACCATGTGGACGGCGTAGAGGTACTCCTCGCCGAGGTCGTGCACGGGCCAGTCGGACGCGACCCACAGCAGCACGATGCCGGCGACGGCGCAGCCGATGTTGCGGCGGGTCAGCACCGGCTGCCCGGCCGGCACGACCTTGGGCCCGACGACGCGGGCGGCCCAGACGTAGAGGACGGTCAGGGCCCCGACGAGCAGCCACACCTCGGGGTGGATCTGGAACCGCCAGACGCCGACGGCCTCGGGGATCGCAGCGAGCACGACAGCTGCCGGGGGCGCCGGCTCAGTTCCCGAAGATCTGGAAGGTGGTGAGGGCGATGAGGTAGACGCCCACCGCCAGGAACAGCCCCGAGTAGAAGACCCGGGTGAGGATCTTCGAGTCGAACTTCAGGTGCATGAAGAAGGCGGCGATGATCACGAACTTGATCGCCATGACGATCAGCAGCGGCCACATGAGGATGGGGCCGTCGTCGACGATGTAGGGCCAGGCCACCTCCATCCCCGTGAGGACGGCCAGACCGAGGGCGATCTGGATGTAGAGGGTGTCGCTGGCGTGGTCGTCGTGGTGCTCGTCGGCCTCGTGAGCCTCGGCCTCGGCGGGGGTGGCGGTGTCGGTGGTCATCGATCGCCTCTCAGGGGATCAGGTAGACGATGGTGAAGATCAGGACCCACACCACGTCGACGAAGTGCCAGTACAGCCCGACGATCTCGACCGCCTCGGCCCGGGCCTGCGGGATCCGGCCCCGCAGCGAGAGCAGCGCGGTCGACAGCAACATGACGATGCCGAGGGTGACGTGGACGCCGTGGAAGCCGGTGAGCGTGAAGAAGGCCGAGCTGGCCGAGTTGGTGGTGAAGCCCATGCCCTCCTTCACGAAGACCTGGAACTCGTAGACCTGGCCGGAGATGAACACCGAGCCGAGGAGGGCCGTGGTGACCAGCCAGAGACGGAGCCGGGCGTGCTCGCCCCGCTGGATGGCCGACACGGCCAGCACCATCGTGAGCGACGACATCAGCAGGACGAACGACGAGATCGAGGTCAGCTCGAGGTCGTAGAGCTCGTGGGGCGTCGGCCCGCCGGCCAGGTTGTTGTGCTTGTAGAGCAGGAAGGTCGAGATCAGCCCGCCGAAGAGCAGGCACTCGGATCCGAGGAACACCCACATGGCCAGCTTGGGGTTGCTGATGCCGGTGTTCGTGAGGGTGTGGTCGTGGTCCTCGCCGTCGGCGTAGGCCACGCCCGCACCGAGGGCGGCGCGGGTCTCGGACGCCGTCTCGAGCGCCTCGGCGTCGGCGACGCCCTTGGAAAGCGACACGTCAGTCAACGGGAGCAGCCTCCTCGGCCTTGGTGTCGGCGGGTTCGGCCTCGTCGCCGGAGTCGTCGGTGGCGGCCGGGGCGTGGTCGTCGCCGTGGCCGTGGTCGCCCTCGGGCGCCGTCGCCGGCTCGAGGACCCATCCGTAGATGCCGCCGATGATGAGCAGGGCACCGGGCAGGCACAGCCAGAGGTTGAAGATCAGGCCCCAGGCCACGAGGGGCAGGCCCAAGGAGATGACCAGCGGCCAGTACGACGGCGAGGGCAGGTGGACGCCCTCGGGGTTGCCGGCCTGGACGATGTCCTCGGACGTCGCCACCCGGACCAGCTTGCCGTCGGCGTTCTCCTGGTACTTGCGGTGCCAGAAGTCGTCGAGCCGGTGGACGGTGGGGCTGATGTCGAAGTTGTGGGCCGGGGTGGGGCTCTGGATGCTCCACTCCAGCGAGCGGGCGTCCCACGGGTCGGCGGGGATGGCCACCGGGTTGGCCTTGTGGTCCTTGTAGGACTTGCGGATGTTCCAGAAGAAGATCAGGAACGAGGTGGCGATGGTGAAGGCGCCGATGGTGCTCACCAGGTTCCACTCGTTGAAGCCGTAGCCGTCGCGGTAGGTGTAGGTCCGGCGGGGCATGCCCTGGAGGCCGAGGATGTGCATCGGGCCGAAGGTCAGGTTGAAGCCGACGAACAAGAGCCAGAAGTTGACCTTGCCGATCTTGTCGTTCAGGTAGTGGCCGAAGACCTTGGGCCACCAGAAGTACCAGCCGCCCACGAAGCCGAAGAGGGCGCCGCCGAAGAGCACGTAGTGGAAGTGGGCGACGATGTAGTACGTGTCGGTCTGCTGGGTGTCGG
>DASVEC010000415.1:0-5649 GCA_036380755.1 Iamia sp.
CCTCACCCACGTCGTGGTGAACCTGGTGCTGGCCGCCGGCGCCGGGGCCGCAGCCGTCGTCGGGGCCGACGGCGTCCCCGGCGCGTTCGACGACCAGCCCGTCGCCACCGTGGCGGTGGTGGCCCTGGCGGCCGTGGCCGCCGCCGGGGTCCGGGCTCTGCTGACCGACCTCCCCGCCGTCCAGGCCCTCCTCGGCTCGCCCGACACCGAGACCTGAGCGGCACGGGTCCTCACCCACCGAGAGCCATCGCCTACGGTGGCGCGGTCGTGCTGTTCGAGTCCCCCGCGCCAGCCTCCGCCCCGGCCGTCGCGCCCACCTGCTGATGGCGGCCGTCGTCGCCGTCCTGGCGATCGCCGTGGCCGTGCTGACGCTGCTCGTCCTGGGTCTGCTCCGCAGCCACGCCGACATCCTCCGCCGCCTCCACGAGCTCGACGGCGGGCTCGAGGAGGGCGCCGCCCCGCGGACCGCCGCCGCTCGCCCCGCCGGGCCCCGCACGGTCAGCCGGGACGAGGTGCGGACCTTCCCGCAGGTGCAGGCCCCGCCCGAGCGCGAGGGGTTCACCGACAGCCGTGACCTCGTCGGCGTCGGCGTCGACGACGACGCCCTCACCATCCGGGTCACCGGTGTCGAGCACCGCACCCTCGTCGCCTTCCTGTCCGGGTCGTGCCTCACCTGCCAGCGCTTCTGGGACGCCTTCCAGAAGCCGCAGAAGCTCGGCCTCCCCCGCGACGTCCGGCCCGTCATCGTCACCAAGGGGCCCGACCAGGAGAGCCCGGCGGCCATCGCCCGGGTGGCACCGTCGGCGGTCCCGGTGGTGATGGACACCAGCGCGTGGGAGGCCTACGACGTCCCCGGTTCGCCCTACTTCGTGCTCGTCGACGGGCGCACCGGCCAGGTCACCGGTGAGGGCAC
The DNA here is from genome assembly GCA_036380755.1 of Iamia sp. Lineage (GTDB taxonomy): Bacteria > Actinomycetota > Acidimicrobiia > Acidimicrobiales > Iamiaceae > Iamia. The sequence continues at coordinate 914 of DASVEC010000415.1, forward strand.
CGGCATCGACTGGGGCCAGGTGAAGGGCCTCCTCACCCAGATCCAGGACGACGCCAGCTACGCCGAGGATCTCGAGTCGCGCCGGGTGTCCAAGTACCGGGCCGACGACGAGCGCGAGCGGCGGGTCGACGACGAGCTGCTCTCGGCCGGGATCGGCCCCGGCGACCCGAGCCTGTACGGCGACGGGCCCGACGACCCGCGCCTGGCGGCGCACGACCGGTCTCCCGAGGAGGACCCCACATGAGGATCGAGGCCCACGGCATCCGGGCCGAGCTGCCCACCGGATGGGAGGGCCGGATCGGTCGCCGCCAGCCCGGCACCATGACGGGTCGCCGCGGCACCGCGTCCACCGGCGAGGTCGTCGGGGAGGACACCGGTCCCGTCCTCCACATGGGCAACTTCGCCCTCCCCGAGGACCGGGGCGACTTCGGCAGCGGCGCCGTCGACCTCATGGGCGCCGGCCACCTGCTCGTGGTGCTGGTGGAGTACGGCCCCGACAGCGCCGGCACCGCCCTGTTCCCGACGGTGTCGAGCGTGCCCCGGCTCACCGGTCGGATGTTCAGCAGCCAGGGCCTCCAGCGGGTGCAGCGGGGCCAGGCCGGCGCCCAGCGCTTCTTCACCCTGAACGGCCGGGCCTTCTGCCTCTACGCCGTCGTCGGCGACCAGCGCGAGGTCGGCACCATGGCCACCACGGCCAACGACGTCACCCGCGGGATCCAGGTGACGGCCGCGTGATCTTCCCCACCCCACTCGAGAGGACCCCCGCATGAGCCTGCTCGACCTCGTCCGCCAGCGGCCGGAGCCGGCGGGCGCGCCCCGCCCCTCGGTGGCGGAACGAGTCGTCGCCCGGAGCGCCGGGATCCTGTCCGGTGGCCACAGCCGGCGCCGGTTCCTGGCCCGCACCGCCGTGGTCGGCTCGGCCCTCGCCGTCAACCCCGTCACCTACCTCCTCAAGCCGGGCACCGCCTACGGCGCCGTGTGCGGCACCTGCAGCGACGGCTGGACCGCGTTCTGCTGCACGATCAACAACGGCAGCAACTCCTGCCCACCGGCCACCTTCGTCGCCGGCTGGTGGAAGGCCGACGGCTCGGCCTACTGCGGCGGCGGGCCCCGCTACATCATCGACTGCAACGCCACCTGCCCGACCCAGTGCTCGTGCCGCTGCTCGGGGGCCGCGTGCGACGGCCGCCGGACCTGCTGCAACCAGTTCCGCTACGGCCAGTGCAACCAGCAGATCAGCTGCTACGGCCCCGTCGCCTGCCGCGTCGCCATCTGCATCACCCCGTGGACCTACGACCCGGCCTGCTCGACCCGCACGCTCACCGACAACCGCACCGCCGACCACGGCGCCGCCTGCCTCACCAACCAGGCCTCCACTCCGATCGGCCGGAAGTACCAGGCCCTCGGCGGCGCCGGCGGCTTCCTCGGGCGGGAGACGCAGTCCGAGCGGAACACGCCCGACGGCACCGGTCGCTACGCCATCTACGAGGGCGGGCGGATCTACGACAGCTCGGCGACCAACCCCCAGGAGATCCACGGCTCGCTGCTCGACAAGTGGCTGGCCGCCGGGGGCACCGGCAGCGCCTACGGCTACCCGACCAGCGACGTCTCCTCGACCGCCGGCGGCATCCGCTACTCGCGGTTCCAGCGCGGGTCGATCTACCGGTTCACCAACGGCGCGACCTACGGCGTGCCCGAGCCCTACTACTCCGTCTACCAGCAGTACGGCGGGCTCAGCACCAACGGCGCCCTGGGCTACCCCATCAGCGACCCGATCCGCAGCGCCGACCGCCGGGCCGTCTACATCAACTTCCAGCGGGGCCGGATCTACCGCCGCAGCCAGGTGACCGTCGAGATCCACGGTGCGATCTTCGACAAGCACGAGGCCCTCGGCGGCGTCCACGGCGTCCTGGGCCACGTCCAGACCAGCGTCCGCACGCTGTCCGACGGCAAGGGCCGGGCGTCGACCTTCGAGCACGGCGGCGTCATCTACTACGCCGCCTCCACCGGGGCCCACGGCGTGTGGGGCGACCTGCTCGAGGCCTTCCTCGACGACGGCGGCCCGACCGGGCGCATGGGCTACCCCACCAGCGACCGGGTCCAGGTCGGTGATGGCCGGGGCGTGCGGTTCACCACCCAGCACGGCGCCGTCTACTCGACCGAGACCACGGGGGCCCACGTCGTGCCACCCCCGCTCTACGCCCGCTACGTCGACGAGGGCGGGCCCGGCGGCAGCTACGGCTACCCCACCGGCGACCCCCAGCGGCTGCCGGGCAACGGCGTCCGCCAGGTCTTCGAGGGCGGCACCCTCGAGGTCCAGTCGCCCTTCGTGCCGTTCGTGAAGGCCACGTACCAGGACTTCCTCGACCGGGCGCCCACGGCCGACGAGATCGACTGGAACGCCACCTCGCTGGCCAACGGCGCCAGCCGGCCGACCTACGTCAAGGGCCTCGCCACCTCGAACGAGTACCTCTCCGCCCTGGTCCAGGGCTTCTACCAGGACACGCTGGGCCGCAACGGCAGCTCGCAGGACGTCGCCTTCTGGGTCGGCCAGATCCGCTCGGGCGTCTCGGTGGCCAAGGTCGCCTCGTTCTTCTACTCCAGCGAGGAGTACTACGAGGACGCCGGCGGGGGCACCGTCCGGGGCTGGATCGGCGAGCTCTACGACACGCTGCTCGATCGCTCCGCCACCGAGGACGACCTCGACTACTGGGAGGGCCAGGTGGCGAGCCGGGGCCGCACCCGCGTGGCGCTCGACTTCTACCAGTCGGCCGAGTCGCGGACGAGCCGGGTCCAGGCCCTGTTCCAGGCCTTCCTGGGCCGCGCCGCCAGCACCCAGGACGCCAGCTACTGGTCGGGCCGCATCCGCAGCGAGGGCGACGTGGTCCTCGCCAGCACCCTGGCCTCGATGCAGGAGTACTTCGACCGGGCCCAGACCCGCTTCCCGAGCTGAGGCCCGGTCGCCGCGGTCTGATCGCTCAGCGGGCCTTCAGCATGGGAGGCGCAGGCTGCGCCCATGACCGTGCCCACGATCCGACGGCGGTGCGCCGTCGCCGCCGTCCTGGCCCTCGGGCTGCTCGCCCCCGCCTGCGGTGACGACGCCGTCGCCGATCCCGTCATCGACCCCGATGACGGCGGGGTGTGGGCACCGGAGCTCGATCCCGCCGACTTCGTCGCCACCATCGACAACCCCTACCTCCCCCTCCTGCCCGGGAGCCGGTGGGTGTACGAGGAGACGGACGGCGGCGGCGACGTCGAGGACATCGTGGTGGAGGTCACCGACGAGACCAGGGAGATCCTCGGCATCACGGCCACGGTCGTCCGCGACACCGTCACCCAGGACGGCGTGCTGGTCGAGGACACCTTCGACTGGTTCGCCCAGGACCGCGACGGGACGGTCTGGTACCTCGGCGAGGACGTGTCGAACTACGAGGAGGGCCGGCTCGTCGACCACGACGGGTCGTTCGAGGCGGGGGTCGACGGGGCCCAGCCCGGCATCGTCATGCTGGCCGCGCCCGAGGTCGGTCGGGCGTACCGCCAGGAGCTCTACCGGGGCGAGGCCGAGGACCTGGGCGAGGTGCTGGCTCGGGGCGGCGAGGTGACCGTCCCCGCCGGCTCCTTCACCGACGTGCTGGTGACCCGGGACTGGAACCCCCTCGAGCCGGAGGTGGTCGAGGAGAAGACCTACGCCCCCGCCGTCGGCCTCGTCTTCGAGGAGAAGGTCGCCGGCGAGACCGGCCGCGCCGTCCTCGTCGAGCACACCCCGGGCTGAGTACCCGCTTCCCGAGCCGAGGGCGACGCCGCTAGGTTCGACGCCGGGCCTCCGGGCCACTCGGCTGGCGCCTCGCCGGCCACGCGGGTGTAGCTCAATGGCTAGAGCCCCTGCCTTCCAAGCAGGCTATGCGGGTTCGATTCCCGTCACCCGCTCTGATGGACGAGTACGCGCGACGGGTGCTCTCCGCCCTCGAGGTGAGCGGCGTCCTGATGCAGCACGACCGGGTGCTCCCGGCGGCGACGGCCGCCGTGGCCGGCGGGCCGGTCGCCGGGTCGTGGTGGTCCCACCCGATGGCCCACGAGATCTTCGGCGCCCTCAACGATCTCGACGACGACGGTCTCGTGCTCCGGGTCCGGCTCGTCGCCGGCAAGCAGACCCTCGTCGCACCGGCCCTGTGGCCGGCTCTGGTCGCCGTGGGCGCGGAGCGGGCCGGCTGGCAGCTCGACGGCGCCGAGCCCTCGGCCCTCGCCCTCCTCGATGCGGTCGAGGCGTCGTCCACACCGATCCTCCTCGACGGCGACACGCGGGTCGCAGGGAGGTGGCTCGAGGACCGGCTGCTGGCCCACGCCGTCGAGGTCCACCTCCCCACCGGCCGGCACGGCAAGGCGCTCCAGTCGTGGGCCCACCTCGCCGTCGAGCGGGACATCGCGACCCTGCCCGACCCGGGCGAGGGGCGGGCGTCGTTCGCCGCCGCCATCAGCACCTGGGGCGACCCCGCCCGGCTCCTCCCCTGGCCCGTGTCCTGATCGGTGTGGTCACCCGCTCCACGACCTCGGCCACCACTGATTGGCGTGGCCCGGGCGGGGTCGGGAAGACTGGCCGCCGGGAGGGGCAGGCGCCGCTGCAGGTCGAGATACTCGTGCCTCTCTCGTCCGGCGGCCCACCGGGGGTCGCCCTGCACCCGAGGGGACACCCGTGACCGATCAGAACCCGCCCGATCCGGGCCACCAGCAGATGGCCC
>DASVEC010000416.1:0-6657 GCA_036380755.1 Iamia sp.
CGACGTGCGTGGTCCTCGTCACCGGCGGCGTGGCGTGCTGGCTGGTGGCCGACGTGGGGTTCCTCCTGGCCGACGGGGGCGGCGCCGAGAGGTGGTTGGACGCCGGGTGGATGGCCGCCCTGCTCCTGCTCGCGGCGGCGACGGGCAGCCGCAGCCCGGAGCCGACCGCCGACCCGGAGCCGTTCGAGGTGCGGATGTGGGCCGTCATGATCCCGCTGCTCGTCCCCGGGCTGTTCGAGCTCCAGGGGTTCCTCGCCGGCGAGGACCCGAACCCCATCCCCGCGCTGACCGCGACCGCGGTCCTGATCGTCCTCGTGGCGATCCGCGGTCACCGCCTGACCACCGACCTCCGGGCGACGCGCCGCGTCGTCGAGTCGCGGGAACGGCACTTCCAGACCCTGGCCGTCAACGCCGCCGACGCGGTGGTCGTCCTCGACGCCGAGGGTCACATCCTGGAGGGCGCCTCGCAGCTGGCCCGCCTGCTCTCCTACGACGAGACCATGGTCGAGGGGGCCAGTGCCCTCGACCGGCGGGCGCTGGTGGACGAGCCGGCGGTGCGCGCCCTCCTCGAGCGGGCTCTTGTGTCCCCCGGGGTCGTCTCCGAGGACGAGCTCCGGATCCGCCACGGCAACGGCGAGACGCGCTGGCTGGCGGCCCGCGTGCTGAACCGGCTCGACGATCCCGACGTCTGCGGGATCGTCGTCAACCTCCAGGACATCTCGGACCGGAAGCGGATGGAGGAGCAGCTCGCCCACCAGGCCTTCCACGACCCCCTCACCGGGCTCGCCAACCGGGCCCTCGTCATCGATCGCATCGAGCACTCCCTCCAGCGCGGCAGCCGCACCGGCACCGATCCCGCCGTGATCTACCTGGACGTCGACGGCTTCAAGACGGTGAACGACCGGCTCGGTCACGAGGCCGGCGACTCCCTCCTCCGGCAGATCGCCGATCGCCTGGTCGCCACGGTGCGGGCCGAGGACACGGTCGCCCGGCTCGGCGGGGACGAGTTCGCCATCCTGGTCGAGGAGAACCACGCCCAGGCCGACGAGGCCCGCACCACCGCCGAGCGCATCCTCCAGGCCATGGGCATCCCCCTGCAGATCGAGGACGAGCTCATCGCCGTCTCGGCCAGCATCGGCGTCGCCGTCGCCAACCCGCGCAGCACCACGACGTCGTTGCTGCGCGACGCCGACGTCGCCATGTACCGGGCCAAGGCGAGCGGCAAGGCCCAGGTGGTCGTCTACGACCTCGACATGGGCACCGAGGCCGGCGAGACGCTGCAGATCGAGGCCGACCTGGCTCGCGCCGTGGAGCGCGGCGAGCTCGAGCTCTTCTACCAACCGGTGGTCGACCTGGCCAACGAGCGCGTCGTCGGCTTCGAGGCCCTGCTCAGGTGGTGGCATCCCCGCCTCGGGCTCGTCCTGCCGGACCGCTTCATCCCGGTCGCCGAGAAGACCGGCCTCATCGTCCCCATCGGCCGATGGGTGCTGGAGACCGCGTGCGCCACGGCCGCCCGCTGGCAGCAGAGCGATCCCAACGGCACCATGACGATGGCCATCAACGTGTCGGCCCGTCAGTTCGCGTCGGACGACATCGTCGACGACGTCGCCCGGGCCCTCTCGTCGTCCGGGTTGGACCCGCAGCGCCTCGTGCTGGAGCTGACCGAGACCGCGCTCGTGGCCGACCCCGAGCAGACCGCCCAGCGGCTCCACCACCTGCACGATCTCGGAGCCAAGCTGGCGATCGACGACTTCGGCACCGGCTTCTCCTCGCTCAGCTACCTCCGCCAGTTCCCGGTCGACATCCTCAAGATCGACCGCTCCTTCATCGAGACCATCACCGACGACACCCCCCTCCCGCCGATCGTCCGAGGGCTCCTCGACCTGGGGCACACCCTCGACCTCGAGATCGTCGCCGAGGGGATCGAGCTCGACGTCCAGCGCACCGGGCTCCGCGACCAGAGCTGCGGACTCGGCCAGGGCTTCCTCTTCTCCCGACCCCTGCCCGCCGCCGACGCCGAGCGCCTCCTCGATCAGCCGCTCCTCGACGAGACCCCGCCCTGACCACCCGGTTCACCCGGAAGGGCGATCGCGCGTCGCCGTGTAGGTTCACAAGACCGGCGGGCCGGCCGACAGGCGGTCATCAGCGGCACGGAGGAGACGGTGGGGACGATGGGACGCGATCGATCGAGGACGGCGGCGCGCCCGGCGGGCGGCGTGGTCACGGCCGGCGCGACGGTGCTCCTGTCCGTCGTCGCCCTGGTCGGCGGGGTGCTGCAACCGGCGGCCGCCGGGCCGGTCACGGGGGTGGCGACCTGGGAGACGGCGGTGATCGACCTGCCCAACGGGGCGATCGCCTACGACGCCTCGCGCGACCAGGCCCTCGTCGCCGTGGCCCCGTCGGTGCCGACGCTCGGCAACCACCTCGTCGAGCTCGACCCGCACACCGGGGAGCTCGGCCGCTCGGTGCCGGTCGGGGCCGACCCGCGGACCGTGGCGGTGTCCGACGACGGCACCCGGGCCTACGTCGGCGGCGTCGGCAGCAGCTACGTGACCGAGGTGGATCTGGCGACCTTCACCGTCGTCCGGGAGATCTTCCTCGGCAACGACACCAGCTCCGGCGGCTACTACGCCGAGGACATCGAGGTGCAGCCCGGCCATCCGTCGGTGATCGCCGTGTCGCTGCGCAACCTGGGCCTGTCGCCCCGCCACGAGGGCGTGGCGATCTACGACGCCGGGGTCCGGCGGGCGACGATGACCCCGGGCCACACCGGCCCGGACCGGATCACGTGGAGCGACGACCCGGCCACCCTCTACGGCTACAACGACGACTCGACCTCCTTCGGGTTCTTCGTCCTGACCGTCGGCCCGAGCGGGGTCACGGCCACGACGCCGGGAAAGCTCATCGAGGGGTTCGGCGTCGACGTCGAGTACGCCGACGGCGAGGTCGTGGGCACCAACGGCCAGGTCGTCGACGTCGAGACGCTGACGCTCGCCGACCCGTACACCGCGGACGGCGAGGTCGAGATCGACACGGCCCGGGACACGGCCTACCTCCTCGACGGCACCACCCTCACGAGCCACAGCACGGCGACCAAGGCCCCCACCGGGTCGCGGACGGTGCCGGCGATCACACCGACCAGCCTGGTGGATGCGGGCACGACGCTGGTCGCGTCGGGTCCGTCCGGGATCCTCCTGCTCGGCGAGGACGTGACGGCAGCGGCCTTCTCGCTCCCGGCGGCGCCCGAGAGCCGGGTCCGGACGTGGGGCGCCCTGTCGGTCCCGATCGCGGTGGAGGAGCTCGCCGGCGCGCCCGACGGATCGCACGTCTACGGGGTGGTCCGGCAGGGAGCCACGCAGCTGCCGGGGCACGTCGTCGAGATCTCCACGGCGACGGGCCAGGTGACGGACAGCGTCGAGGTCGGCGATGACCCGTACCGGATCGGCATCAGCTCCGACGGCTCGACGATCCTCGTGGGCCACGAGGACGCCACCAAGCTGACCGAGATCGCCACCGCCGACCTCTCGATCCGGCGGACGATCGCCCTCCCCAGCGACGAGTGGGCCAACGACATCGCCGCCCGGCCGGGGACGGCGGCCACCTTCGCGGTGGTGCTCGTCAACCAGTGCTGCTCGCCCCGGCTCGAGGGCCAGATCCTCGTGCAGGACGGCGTCGTCCTGGCCCAGCGCGGGCCGGGCCACACGGGGGCCACCAGCGTGACCTTCGCCAGCGATCCGAACCGCCTCTACGGGGTCAACGGCGGGACTACTGACTACGGCTTCTACACGCTGCAGGCCGGCTCCACCGGGCTGACGGCGCTGTCGAGCGTGCGCCGTCTCTCGCGGGGGTTCTCCTCCGAGGTCACGGCGGCCGAGGGCCTCGTCTACACCAGCACGGGCACGGTGATCGATCCGACGGTCCCGGCCGTGGTCGGGTCCATCCCGTCCGGTCAGGTCGTCCCGGTCCCGGCCGAGGACCGGCTCCTCGTCGTGTCCGGGAGCTCGATCCAGGAGCTCGACCCCGACAGCCTGGGCGCCGTCGCCACCCACCCGTCTGCCGGTGGGACGGCGCGCGACGCCACCGCGGTCGGGTCGCACCTAGCCATCGCCACCACGGGCGGCCAGGTCGTGATCGTCCCGGTCGGCGACCCGGAGCCGGCGGTGACGGAGCTCTCGCCCACCACGGGCGAGCCGACGGGCGACACCGAGGTCACCGTCACCGGAACGGCGCTGCGCGGGGCCACGGCCGTGCGGTTCGGATCGACCGACGCCACGTCGTTCACAGTCGTGTCCGACACCGAGATCACCGCGGTCGCGCCGGCGCACGACGAGGGCGAGGTCGACGTCACGGTGACCACCCCGGGCGGGACGAGCGTCGCCGGCCCCGCGGCTCTCTACACCTACGAATGGCCGGGTCGGTCCCCCGAGGAGTCGTGGGTGTGGGCCGCCTTCGACGACTTCCTCGATCGCGAGCCGACGCCCGAGGAGGTCGCGGCCGCGGTCGCCCGACTCGAGTCGGGGGTGCCCCGCGCGACCCTGGCGCGCGAGCTGGCCACCAGCGACGAGTGGATCGCCCACCTGGTGACCGGCTTCTACACCGACACGCTGGGCCGCGACCCGTCAGAGGGCGAGGTCGCCTACTGGGCCTCCGAGCTCCGCTCGGGCCGGCGCACGGTGGCCCAGGTCGCGGCGTCGTTCTACGCCTCGCAGGAGTACTTCGCCGGCATCGGCGGCGGCACCACCTCGTCGTGGATCGAGGATCTGTACACCAAGCTGCTGGGCCGCACCGCCACCGCCGAGGACGTGGAGTTCTGGTCGGGCCAGGTCACGGCCCGGGGCCGGGGCTGGGTCGCCCTCCAGATGTTCCAGTCGCTCGAGTCCCGCCGGGCCCGTGTCACCGCCCTGTACCAGGAGCTGCTCGGTCGGGCCCCCGACGCCGAGGGCCGGGACTACTGGGCCGACCGTCTCACGACCGAGGGCGACATCGCCCTGGCCCGCAACCTGGCCGTGTCCGCCGAGTACGTCGCCCGCGCCCGAACCCGCTTCCCCTGAGGCCGTCGTCGGGGCGCGGTCACCTCGCCGCGCACCCACAGCAAGTGGAGCCGTGCTAAGAGAGGCTGAGTCCTGGCGGATGCAGCGGCACTCTGGCGCGATCGGAGGAGGCACATGGCGGAGAACCTCGCTCCTGTCGCGGCGCGCCGCGCCCCCTCGGAGCCGGGTCCCCGCCACCTCGCCCACGTCCCCGCCCTCGACGGCCTGCGCGGCCTCGCCGTGGCCATCGTCCTCTGGTTCCATGCCGATCGCCTGCGGGGCGGCTACCTCGGCGTCGACCTCTTCTTCACCCTGTCCGGCTACCTGATCACCTCGCTGCTGGTGGCCGAGTGGCGCGGGACCGGCCGCGTGGCGCTCGTGCCGTTCTGGGGCCGGCGGGTGCGGCGGCTGCTCCCCGCCCTGGTCGTCATGCTCGTCGGCGTCGGCCTCTTGGCCCAGTGGCAGGTCCTCCCGGCGGCGCGGGGCGACCTGCGCGACGCCGGTCTGGCCACCCTCGGGTACGTGGCCAACTGGCACACGCTCCGGGCCGGCAGCGGCTACTGGGACCAGGCTCTCACCCCGTCGTGGCTCGACCACACGTGGAGCCTGGCGATCGAGGAGCAGTTCTACCTGCTGTGGCCGCTGGTGGTGATCGCCGTCCTGGGTCTCGGGCGGAGGTCCGACGGACCGGGCCGAGGCGGGTCCCGCGAGCGACGGGTCCGGCTGCTCGGCACGGTCGCGGCGACGGGCGCCGTGCTCTCGGCCGGCGGCATGATCGCCGGGTCATTCGCCGGCGCGACGGTCGAGCGCCTCTACCTCGGCACCGACACGCGCGTCGCCGCCATCCTCCTGGGCGCGGCGGCGGCGTGCTTCCAGCGGGCGACGGGGCCCGTGGCCCGGGCGCGGGCCCGCGACCGTCGCCGTCTCGCCGTCGCCGCCGCGGTCGCCCTCGGGTTCCTCGCCGTCGTCTGGGTGACGCTGGACGGCACCTCGACCCTGCTCTACCGGGGTGGTCTCTTGGCCTGCGGCCTGGCCGCGGTGGTGATCGTCGTCGACGTCACGACACCCGGGCCCAGCCCGGTCGCCCGGGTGCTGGCGGTGCGGCCGCTGCGAGAGCTCGGTGCCATCAGCTACGGGCTGTACCTGTACCACTGGCCGATCTACCGCCTGCTGGCCGAGTCGGAGCTCGGGCTCGAGGGCTGGGGGCTGACGGCGGCCCAGGTCGGCCTGTCCCTGGCGGCCGCCGTGCTCTCGCACCGGTTCGTCGAGCAGCCGATCCTCCAGGGCCGGTGGCGGTGGCCGTCGGTTCGCCTGGCCCCCCTCGGCGTGGCGACCGCGGTGATGGCCCTGTTCGTGGGGTCGATCGGCGCCGTCGACATGGCGCCGGTGGTGCAGGAGGCGACCCGGCCCGACCTCGGTCCCCGCTCGGCCGCCGACCGGGTCGTCGTGACCACCACCGCTCCCCCGGCCGGAGCACCCACCCCGGCCACCACCGCACCGGTGGCGCGGGTCGAGGAGCTGATCGACCCGGTCGTGCTCGTCGTCGGCGACTCGGTGCCGTACCTCATGGCCGAGGAGGGCTTCGTCGCCCAGGAGAACCGGCTCGGGCTGACGACGGTGAACGGCG
>DASVEC010000417.1:0-8916 GCA_036380755.1 Iamia sp.
CCCAGTGCACGATCGAGGAGATCGGCGAGGTGACCGCCCGCCTGGCGGCGGCCCGGGAGGCCGCCGGCGACGAGGCCCGGCTGGCGCCCGACGACCCCGCCTTCTCGGTGAAGCTGACCCCGATCGTCGCCCCCACCGCCGAGGCCATGGCCGAGGTCGCCGCCTGTGGCGTCACCGAGGTCATCACCGTCCCCTGGTTCTTCTTCGGCGGCGACCCCAACGACCCGGCGGCGCAGGACGAGGCGGTCGACCGCTTCGCCGCCGAGGTCATCGAACCCCTGAGCTGAGGAGCGCCCCCATGACCGATCTCGACGAACACCCGGCGCGGGCCGCGTCCCAGCGGTCGATGGCCGCGGTCGAGGCCGGCGACCGCGACGGCTGGTTGGCGCTCTTCGCCCCCGACGCCGTCGTCGAGGACCCCATCGGGCCGTCGATGTTCGACCCCGCCGGGGAGGGCCACCGCGGGCCCGAGGCGATCGCCGCGTTCTACGACACGGTCATCGGCCCCAACCAGGTCCGCTTCGCCATCCGGGAGTCGTACGCCTGCGGCTCGGAGGTCGCCAACGTGGGCACGATCACCACCACGCTGGGCGACGGCAGCCAGGCGATCGTCGAGGGCGTCTACACCTACCGGGTCGACGACCAGGGCCGGGTGGTGGCCCTGCGGGCGTTCTGGGAGGCCGACGCCATCAGCTTCGTCCCGGCGCCGTGAGGTAGGCGACGACCAGGCAGGTGATCTCGGCCGCGAGGGTGTCGTCGGGGATCCGCGACGTGGCGTCGGTGGCGATGCGGTGGACCAGCGACTCGATGGCGTCGATGGTGAGCCGGGCGGCCAGGGCCGGGTCGGGCGCGGTGACCTCGGGGTGCGACGCCAGGCTGGTCGCGAGCATGGTCGTCAGGTCACGCTCGAGCGTCCGCAGGCGGGCCAGCTGCTCGGGCGGGCGGGGGGCCTCCTCGAACAGCACGCGGTGGAGCTCGCGCCCGTCGGCGTGGAGGGCGACCATGGCCCGCACGACGGGGCCGATGATGCTCGGCAGCGGGACCTCGTCCCAGTCGGCGGTCGGCAGGGCGGCGAGCACGGCGGCGGTGCCCGCCTCGATGTGGACGTCGACCAGCTCGACCAGGATGGCGTCCTTGTTGGGGAAGTACTGGTAGAGCGACCCGACCGACAGGCCCGCCCGCTCGGCGATGCGGTTGGTGGTGCCGTGGGCGTAGCCGTGCTCCTCGAAGACGGCCCGGGCCGCGTCGAGGATGCGAGCCCGGGTCTCGTGGGCCCGGCGCTGGCGGGGCTCCTTGCGCGGCCTGAGGTGGGGTCCGAGGGTGCTCGTGGCCACGGTGGCGGTCCTCCGAGAAGCGAGTCGACAAAGCTGAGGGATCACTCGCATCCTAGACCCATGACCCGTGCCCTGGCCGCCCTCGTCCTGCTCGTCGTGTTCACCGGTGCCGGCTTCGGCTGGCGCACCGTCGTCCAGGTCCGCCGCTACGGCGACACCGGCTGGCGCTTCTCCCGTCGCGGGCCGGATCGGTTCGTCGGCCCGGCGCTGGTGCTGGGCACGCTCCTGCTGGGCGGGGGCCCGGTGCTGGCGTTGGTGGGGGAGGCGCCCACGACCGGTGGCCCGGTCGCCGTGGTGGTCGGCGTGGTGGTGGCGGTGGCGGCCGGCGTCCTCACCGTCGTCGCCCAGGTGCAGATGGGGGCCTCGTGGCGGATCGGGGTCGAGACCGGCGAGCGCACCGACCTGGTGACCGGGGGCCTCTTCGCCCGTGTGCGCAACCCCATCTTCACCGGGATGGTCGCCTTCGCCCTGGCTCTCGCCTTGCTGGTGCCCAACCTGCCGACGCTGCTCGGTGCCGCCCTGACCCTCGCCACCATCGAGGTGCAGGTGCGGCTGGTCGAGGAGCCGCACCTGGTCGGCGTGCACGGCGAGGCCTACCGGCGCTGGGCCGGGGCGACGGGCCGCTTCCTCCCCGGGCTGGGCCGGCTCTCGCGCCCCTCGTGAGGCCTACGGCGCCTCGTCCGGCGGCAGGTGGCTCGGCCCGACGTGGAGGTCGAGCATCCGGGTGAGGGGCTCGGCCTCGCGCCAGGTGCCGACGACCCGGTCGAGGGCGCCCGCGGTCGAGAGCCAGCGGCGTGGGGGGAACGACCGGCCGGCGTGACAGCCCTTGAGCCGGAGGAGGTCGATGCGGGGGTGGTCCTTGGGGTAGCCGCGCGGCGCCCGCACGAGCGTCTCCCGGGCCCCGACCTCGAGGCCCCGACCCCGCACCTCGGCCACCGCCTCCGCCAGAGCCGGGCCACTGCGGTCGTCGGCCACCGCCGCCCGCCACCGCTCCAGCTGGTCCGGCGCCGGGTGGTAGTAGCCGCAGCCGACGTAGAGCCCGTCGCTCCCGATCTGGACGTAGAAGCGGGTGCCCCCCTCGCCCTCGGCCACGGCGCCGGCCGCCGTCTTGTACGGGCTCTTGTCCTTGGAGAAGCGGACGTCGCGGTGGGGCCGGAACAGGTGCAGCTCGCCGAACTCCTCGGCGATGACCTCGGACAGCTCGGCGAACGGTGCCTTCACCGCCTCGTCGTAGGTCGAGCGACGGGCCTCCCAGAAGGCCTTGGTGTTGTCGGCCTCGAGCTCGGCGTAGAAGGTGATCGCCTCGGCGGGCCAGCCCCGGAAAGCCATGCCGGCACGCTAGGTCGACGGCGCCGATAGCGTCGGCGCCATGCCGATCGATGCGCCCTACGAACCGAGCCCCTGGGAACCCGTCGCCACCCAGGTCGAGCAGTACGAGTCCACCGGCGGCGTCGAGGGCGGCGAGCTCCAGGGCGCGCCGTGCATCATCCTCTCGACCCTCGGGGCCAAGAGCGGCAAGCAGCGCAAGACGCCGCTGATGCGGGTCGAGCACGACGGTCGCTACGCCGTGGTGGCGTCGCTGGGCGGTGCCCCCCAGCACCCGGTCTGGTACCACAACCTCGTCGCCCACCCCGACGTCGTCGCCCTCCAGGACGGGCCGACCGTGAAGGACTACGACGCCCGCGAGGTCACTGGCGACGAGAAGGCCGAGTGGTGGGCCCGGGCCGTCGAGGTCTGGCCCTCCTACGACGACTACCAGACCAAGACCGACCGCCAGATCCCCGTCTTCGTCCTCACGCCACGGGACTGACCTCCCCTCGTCGGGCCGCCTCGACGGCCGCGACGACCTGGGCGATGACCGAGGCCGGACGAGCGAGGACCCGCTCGTTGGAAAACCGCAGGACCGTCCACCCGAGCAGGACCAGCTCGTTCTGCCTCGGGAGGTCCCGCGCGTGGACCTCCTCCAACAGGTGGACCCCGCCGTCGACCTCGATGGCGAGCTTGAGCTCCGGGAACGACAGATCGATCTCGGCCACGAACCGGTCGCCGTCGTAGACCCGGTGTCGGATCGCCGGCGGCGGGAGCCCCGCCTCGATGATCAGCCCGTAGAGGAGCAGCTCGACGTCCGTATCGGTGACCTCTGCCCGTTGGGCGCCGGCCAGGATGACGGCGCGGAGCCGACGGGTGCCGGCCCGTCCGCGCCGGGCGTGGCGGGCCAGCGTGGCGATGAGGCTCGACCACGTGACCAGGTCGGCCCGCCGCGCGGACTCGACCACCCGGGTCAGACGCTGCTGGCCCAGGTACCTCCCGAGATCGAGCAGGGTCCGGTCGGCGTCGGTGACCGGGATGCCGTCTCGTCGCACCACGCGACATCGATCCAGGTCCGTGCTCTCGTGCACCCGAACTCCGTCCCTGCGGAACCGGACGCCCCGGGGGACCGTGACCTCGAGCCCGGCGCCACCGAAGCCCGGCAGCCCCAGGAGGCGAGCAGCGCCGAGATGAGAGGTCACCGCTCCCTCGCCGGCCGCGAGCACGGCGGCGTGCTGGCGGGTCGGCCAGTCGAGCGGTGCCCCGTTGATGACGAACACCCCGCGGTCGAGGCGGTGCCAGCGCCCGCCGCTGACCCGGGTGTCGGCGTGGTGTTGGGCCCCACCGGCGGCCACGACGTCGGCGGTGGTGATCAGCTGGTGCTGGCGGGCCGCCCGCGCGGCCAGGCGGCGGTCGAGATCGGACATGGCTTCCCCTCGGGTCGGGCGCCGGCGGCGCACGGATCAGCGGGGGAAGCTGCAGCCCGTCGTACCCGCCCGGCGGCCCGTCAACCAGCGGACCGCGAACCTGCGACACAGCCGAACATGCGACACCCAGCCAGGGTCTTCCTGGCCAGCTGTCGCAAGAACGGAAGGGGGTCGGTCCGGCCCACCAACTTGCGACACCCAGCCAGGGTCTTCCTGGCCAGCTGTCGCAAGTTGGGGAAGGGAGGGGCTAGCCGACGACGAAGCTGACCATCTTCCGGGGGACGACGATGACCTTGCGGACGGTCGTGCCCTCGAGCTGGGTGGCGACGGCGTCGCGGGCGGCGGCCTCGACGGCCTCCTGGGTCGCGTCGGCGGCGACGGTGATCCGGCCCCGGACCTTGCCGTTGACCTGGACGGGCAGCTCGACGGTGTCGGCGACCAGCCAGGCCGGGTCGGCCTCGGGGTACGGCACGTAGGTCACCGAGTCGGAGTGGCCCAGGCGGGACCACAGCTCCTCGGCGGCGTGGGGGGCCAGCGGGGCCAGCAGCAGCACCAGATCCTCGGCGACCGACCGGGGCACGCCGCCGTCGGGGTAGGTCGCCGTCAGGTGGTTGGTCAGCTCGGTGATGCGGGCGATCGAGGTGTTGGAGCGCAGCCCCTCCATCCCGTCGCGGACGGCGGCGATGGTCTGGTGCCGGACCCGCTGGGTCTCGTCGGAGGGAGCCGAGGAGGCGACCCGCACCTCGCCGGTCTCCTCGTCGACGACGACCCGCCAGATCCGCTGCAGCAGGCGGAACATGCCCACGATGGCGGTGGAGTCCCACGGCCGGCTCTGGTCGAGCGGGCCGGTGAACATCTCGTACAGCCGCAGGGTGTCGGTGCCGTACTGCTCGAAGATCTCGTCGGGCGTGACGACGTTCTTCAGGGACTTGCCGATCTTGCCCAGCTCCCGGGTGACCGCGGCACCCTCGAACGTGTACCGGCCGGAGCCCTCGTCGACCACCTCGGCGGCGGGCACCGGGAAGCCGCGATCGTCGCGGAAGACGTGGGCCTGGATCATCCCCTGGTTGAACAGGCGGTGGAACGGCTCGCTCGAGCTGACGTGGCCCAGGTCGAACAGGACCTTGTGCCAGAACCGGGCGTACAGCAGGTGCAGGACGGCGTGCTCCTGGCCGCCGACGTACAGGTCGACGCCGCCGTGGGGCTTCCCGGCATCGGGGCCCATCCAGTAGCGCTCGTTCTCGGGGTCGACGAAGCGCTCGTCGTTGGTGGGGTCCAGGTAGCGCAGCTCGTACCAGCACGACCCGGCCCAGTTGGGCATCGTGTTCAGCTCGCGGCGGTAGGTCTGGACCCCCTCGCCGTCGCCCAGGTCCAGCTCGACGGTGATCCAGTCGTCGACCCGGCCCAGCGGCGGCTCGGGGTCGGAGTCCTCGTCGTCGGAGGTCTTCGGGGTGAAGTCCTCCATCGGCGGCAGCTCCAGCGGCAGCTCGGACTCGGGCAGGGCGCGCGGCAGCCCGTCGGCCCCGAACACGATGGGGAAGGGCTCGCCCCAGTAGCGCTGGCGGCTGAACAGCCAGTCGCGCAGCTTGTACTGGACGGTGGCGGTGCCGTGGCCGTGGGTGACCAGCCAGGTGACGATCGCCTCCTTGGCCGGCCCGATCGCCAGGCCGTCCAGGAAGCCGCTGTTGATGGCGGGGCCCTCGCCTCCGTAGGCCTCGCCGTCGTAGCCGTCGGGTGGCTGGACGGTGCGGACGATGGGCAGGTCGAAGGCGGTGGCGAAGTCCCAGTCGCGCTGGTCCTGGCCGGGCACGCCCATGACCGCGCCGGTGCCGTAGCCCATCAGGACGTAGTCGGCGACGAAGACGGGGATGGGCTCGTCGGTGGCCGGGTTGGTGGCATAGCTGCCGGTGAAGACACCGGTCTTGACCTTGTCGACGGCCTGGCGGTCGACCTCGGACCGGCGCCCGGCCGCCTTCTGGTAGGCGGTGACGGCGGCGACGGGCGTGGCCTCGCCCCCGGTCCAGGAGTCGGGCACCCCGGCCGGCCACTCCTCGGCCGTCAGCGCCTCGGCCAGCGGGTGCTCGGGGGCCAGGACCATGTAGGTGGTGCCGAACAAGGTGTCGGGCCGGGTGGTAAAGACCTCGATACTGCCGCGGGAGATCGCCTCGTCCGCGGTGTCCGCTGTCCTCGGCTGCGCCTCGGACGAAGACCGCCGTGCTTGCTGAGTCGCCTCGCCTGGCGGCTCGCCTCCGCCCGGCCCCGCCGGGGTGGGGAACGAGACCCGGGCGCCGGTGGAGCGGCCGATCCAGTTCCGCTGGGCGTTCTTGATCGACTCGGTCCAGTCCAGCTGGTCGAGGTCGGCGATCAGCCGGTCGGCGTAGGCCGTGATGCGGAACATCCACTGCTTCAGGGCCCGCCGGTAGACCGGGAAGTTGCCCCGCTCCGAGCGGCCCTCGGCGGTGACCTCCTCGTTGGCCAGCACCGTGCCCAGGCCCGGGCACCAGTTGACCGGCACCTCGGCCAGGTAGGCCAGGCGGTGCGCGTTCACCACGGCCCGGCGCTCGGACGCGTCCAGGTCGGCCCAGGCCTTGCCCGTGTCGTTGGTGCCGTCGGCCGGCTCGCGGGTGCCGGCGTCCAGCTCGGCCACCAGCTCGTCGATGGGCCGGGCCCGGTCGGCCTCGGCGTCGTACCAGCTGCCGAAGATCTGCAGGAAGATCCACTGCGTCCACCGGTAGAACCCGGTGTCGGTGGTGGAGATCGAACGGCGGTCGTCGTGGGCCAGGCCCAGCCGGCGCAGCTGGCGCCGCATGGTGGCGATGTTGGCCTCGGTGGTGACCCGCGGGTGGGTGTTGGTCTGCAGGGCGTACTGCTCGGCCGGCAGGCCGAAGGAGTCGTAGCCCATGGCGTGGACGACGTTGTGCCCGGTCATCCGCAGGTAGCGGGCGTAGACGTCGGTGCCGATGTAGCCCAGCGGGTGGCCCACGTGGAGCCCGGCCCCCGAGGGGTACGGGAACATGTCCAGGATGTACCGCGGCGGCTTGCCCGCCATGGCCTCGAAGCCGTCGCTCAGGGGACCGACGGGGTTGGGCGTGTGGAACGTGCCGTCGGCCTCCCAGCGGTCCTGCCAGCGGGCCTCGATCTCGTTGGCGAGGGCGGCCGAGTAGCGGTGGGCAGGGGTGTCAGCGGGGTTGGTGACGGGCTCGGCCATGACCCCGACGGTACCTCGGAGGGGTCCGGCGGCCCCTCCTCGGTTGCCTGTGACGATCGGGTAACGAAGCCGGGGTGACCAGGGTCCGAGCCTCTGTGCTGACCCTCCCCCTCCGGATCGAAGCGGCGGCCGCGCGCGGCCGTGGTGCCATCACCTTCCTGCACGGCGATGACGCCCAGCGCGTCCCCTGGTCGGAGCTGCACCACGATGCCCGGGGCATGGCCGCCGCCCTGCAGGCCCGGGGGATCGGTCCCGGCGACCACGTCGCCCTCCTCGGCCCCACCAGCCGCCCGCTGGTGACGGCGATCCAGGCCACCTGGCTGGCCGGCGCCACGGTGATGGTGATGCCCCTCCCGATGCGCATGGGCTCGATCGAGGAGTTCGTCGACCAGACCCGCGCCCGGTTGCGCCAGGCCGACGCCGCCCTGGTCGTCATCGACGAGCAGCTGGCGCCGTTCGTCGAGGTCGGCGATGACGACCCGCCGTTCGTCGAGCTGCAGACGCTCGCCGCCGCGCCCGAGGCCTACGTCGCTCCCCGCGTCGACCCCGGCCGGCTCGCCATCCTCCAGTTCACCAGCGGCTCGACGTCGGAGCCGAAGGGCGTGATGCTCCCGCACCGGGCGGTGTGCGCCAACCTCGACGCCATCCAGGAGGCCACCGACTACGACGCCGACTCCGACGTCCTCGTCTCCTGGCTGCCGCTGTACCACGACATGGGGCTGGTCGGGATCCTCACCCTGTGCATGTCGTTCGGCGGCGACCTGGCGCTGGCCGGTCCCCAGGACTTCATGGCCTCGCCGTCGCGGTGGGTGCAGTGGATGTCGGACTTCGGGGCCACGGCCACCGCCGGTCCCAACTTCGCCTGGGTCCTCGCCACCAAGGCCATGCGGCGGCTCGAGGGGCTCGACCTCTCGCCGATGCGGGTCGCCCTCAACGGGGCCGAGCCGGTCGACGCCGAGCAGGTCGAGGCGCTCATCGATGCGGGCGCCCGCCATGGCTTGGATCCGGGTGCCATCTTCCCGGCCTTCGGCATGGCCGAGACCTGCATCGCCGGCGCCTTCCCCCGCCCGGGGCAGGGGCTGCGCACCGACCTGGTCGACGCCCGGGTGCTCGAGACCGAGCGCTACGCGGCGCCGGTCGCCGACGCCGCGGCCGAGGGGGCTCGGCGGCTCGCCCTGTTGGGCCGGCCCGTGCCCGGTCTCGAGATGCGGGTCGTCGATCCCGAGTCGGGTTCGACCCTGCGCGACCGCGAGGTCGGCGAGCTGGAGATCCGGGGGACGTCGGTGACCAGCGGCTACTACCAGCGGCCCGAGACCACCCGCGACACCTTCCGCGACGACTGGCTCCGCACCGGCGACCTCGCCTACCTGGTCGACGGCGAGCTCGTGCTCTGCGGCCGGATCAAGGACCTCATCATCGTGGGCGGCCGCAACGTCTACCCCCAGGACGTCGAGCGGGCCGTCAGCGACGTGGCCGGCGTGCGTCCCGGCAACGTCGTCGCCATCGGCGTCGAGGGCCGGCGGGGCGAGGAGGTCGTCGTGGTGGCCGAGGTCAAGGGCGACCACGGCCTCACCGTCCGCGACGACGTGGCCGAGCGGGTGCGGACCTCGGTGGGCCTCAAGCCCCGCGAGGTCGTCCT
>DASVEC010000418.1:0-4523 GCA_036380755.1 Iamia sp.
GGGCGGCCCCCGTGCCCCGTGTGCGGGCACCCCAAGGGTCCCGACCACGCCTGCCCCCGCACCAACGGCCACGGTCCTCCCCGCTGACCTTGGCCATCGCCCCCGAGCCCCTCGACCGGTTGCGGCGCGCGCCGCTGGAGCTCCTCGGTCGCATCGTCGACAGCAGCAACGGCACCTTCCTCGTCTCGATCGGCGAGGTCGACGACGAGCCCCGGCCGAGCACCGACGGCGACAGCGACCCGATGGCCGACATCTGTGCCGAGGAGGACCCGGAGGCGGGCTCGCTCCCGCCCGGGCTCAAGGGCGTCTACAAGCCGCTGGCCGGTGAGCGCCCGCTGTGGGACTTCCCCGAGGGCCTGTACCGGAGGGAGATCGCCGCCTACGAGCTGAGCGTCGCCCTGGGCTGGGACCTCATCCCCGCCACCGTCGAGCGCGACGACGCCCTCGGCGTCGGGTCGCTCCAGCGCTTCGTCGAGGCCGACTTCTCCCGCCACTACTTCGTGCTGCGCGACGAGGGCCGCCACGACGACCAGCTCCTGCGCATGGGCGTGTTCGACCTCCTCGTCAACAACACCGACCGCAAGGGCGGTCACGTGCTCATCGACGCCGACGAGCACATCTGGGGCATCGACAACGGCCTGTGCTTCTCGACCGAGGCCCGCCTCCGCACCGTCATCTGGGACTTCGCCGGCGAGCCCATCCCCGACGACCTGATGGACGCCGTCGCCACCCTCCTCGACCAGGGTCTCCCCTCGGCCCTCACCGACCTGCTCCTCGACGAGGAGGCCGAGCAGCTCGTCCGCCGCTGCCGCGTCGTCCGCTCCGCCCGCCAGCTCCCCCACGACCCGACAGGCCGCGCCATCCCCTGGCCGCTGGTCTAGCCAGCCCCATCCCGAACTCGGTGGGGTAGACGCCCTGTTTCGGGCGCTTACACCACCGAGTTCGATGGGGGTGACGGCCCTACCCGACGTCGAAGATGGGCCAGGCGTTGGTGCGGGCGAGCTTGCGGAGCTGGCGGTCGGGGTTGACGGCGACGGGGTGGGCGCAGGCGGACAGCACGGGGAGGTCCGAGATCGAGTCGGCGTAGGCCCAGGCCTGGCCCAGGTCGACCTGGCCGAGGGCCTGGCGGAGCCGGGCCAGCTTCCCGGGGCCGTAGCAGAAGACGCCGTCGAGGGCGCCGGTGAAGCGCCCGTCGGCCACCGCCGCGCACGTGCCCACGGCCCGGTGGAGGCCGAGCCGAGAGCAGACGACCTCGACGAGCTCCTGCGGGCTGGCCGACAGGACCACGCAGAAGTGCCCGGCATCGAGATGGCGCTGGACGAGCGCCCGGGTGCCGGGCACCGGGAGGTCCGCCAGCTCCTCGCCGACTCGCTGGACCACCGGCGCCAGCCGGTCCCGCTCGACCCCGGCGATCACGCCCAGCCCCTCGGTGCAGAGGCGGGTGGCGGTGGCGTCCGAGGCGCCCCGGCGGGTGAACCGGACCTGCTCGGCCGCGGCCCGGGCCAGCCGCCGCCGGCTGACGAGCCCCTCGGCCGCCAGGGCCCGGCCCAGCGCCTCCAGGCTCGACCCCGGCAGCAGCGTCCGATCGAGGTCGAACAGCGCGATCGGTGTCGCCCGGTCGGCGCCGCCCGGCGCCATCCGGACGGCGTCAGACGACGGCGAGGGTGCGGCGGGCACCGGTGCGACCGGCCTCGTAGGCGGCCCGGCTGATCGTGATCGGGGCCCGGGCCAGCTCGACCAGCGGACCGGCCCAGTCGGTGACCAGGCCGTCGGCCACGTCGAACGAGCGCAGGGCGGTGGCGTCGATGACGTCGATCAGCTCGGTCCCGGCCACCTTGAGGGCGCCGACGCCCTCGGCGGCCAGGCCGACGCCGGTCATCAGGGTCCGGCTGCTGAGGCCGGTGTCGTCGACCAGGGCCAGGTCGGGGGTCGCGGGGGTCTCGGTGACGGCCATCGGGGCCTCCTCGTGTCGGGGGATGACCATGACGGTACGGACCGCCCCTGACATCGGCGTGGCCCCCGGGCGACGCCCCGATGGCGTTCTGCTGGCCATCGCGAGCGCGACCGCGCCCCGGGCAAGCGGTCAGCCGGCGGGGTCGCCACCGGCCGCCACGCTCGCCACCACCGGATCTGCGATCAGGGCCTCGGCGATGGCGATCAGCTCGAACACCGATGCCGCGGCGCCACCCGGGTCCAGGTGCACGACGGCCACGCCCGGCCCGTCGTCGCCCTCGGCGTAGAAGGATCGCACCGTGGGCTCGTCCGCGGTCAGCCAGCCGTGCCCCCATGGCAGCTGGAACGGGTCGTACGGCTCCCCCTCGGCTGAGCGGGTCGGGCTGTAGACCGTGATCTCGTAGGAGGCCGCCTCGCCATCGGCCGCGGTCAGCCGCACCTCGCCAGCGCTGCCGGAGGTGTCGATGCGCTCGGCGCGGACGACCTCGACGCCCTCGGGGAGGGCGGCCTCGACGGCGGCGACCATCGGCGTGTCGATCGGCAGCTCGGTCGCGAGCGCCGTGGTCACCGGGGCCGAGGTCTCCGGCGGCCCCGACGGGGAGGGCGCCGGCCCGGGATCGGCCCCGACCGGGGCCGGGAGGATCACGGTGGCGAGGGCGGCGACTCGGACGTCGATGCCGACCTGGCCGGGGCGGTCGCCGGCCTCGACCCGCAGCACGACCGGCTGGCCGCCGGCATCGATGTCGATGTCGTCGAGCGGGAGGACCGACGGGCGGTCCTCGGGGCCCGAGGCGGAGGCGAACGTGGTGAGGTCGGACTTCGCCAGCTGCTCGCCCATCGTGGTGGACACGATGACCCGCAGCGGGGCCGACGACGTCGACCGGACCTCGCCGGTCAACCGCCGCCCGTCGAAGGCGACGTCGCGCAGATCGAGCGCCTCGTTCGCGACGGCGACGACGTACCAGCCGGCGTCGGTCTCCCGGGCGGTCACGGTGCCGGTGACGTCGTTGGCGTCAGCAGTGCCCCAGGCCACCGGGTCGAGGTCCACCAGGGGGGGCCGGTAGGCCGCCCAGAAGCCGGCGGCGGGTTCGCCCGGGTCCCACCCGGCGAACGGTGCGTTGGGCGCCACGTCCCCGCCGAAGGTGTCGGCCATGAACGCGTCGGACGCCTCCTCCGGCGTCGGAGCGGGCCGGCCCAGCCCCCTGACGGGCCCGACGGTCGGGTCGACGCCGAGCGGCAGGAGGGAGAGGTGGGCGGGGCGGGCGGGGGCGGTCGCCGGCGGCTCGTCGGTCGTGTCGGCCCGCTCGCCCTCGGCCTCGCGGGTGGCCACCAGCACGCCGGCCGCCCCGAGGAGCAGCACGACGGCGGCGGCCAGGGCCAGCACCCGGGTGCGCCCCGGCGGGGTCGGGATCCGGTCGTCGACCACGATGCGCAGACCGGACGGCAGCGGCGGGGTGGCGACGTCGTCGGCCACGTCGGCCGCCCGCCGGGCGAGCATCGTCCGCACCTCGTCCTCGATCGTGGCGTTCATGGCTCGATCTCCTTCCGGAGGGCGTGGAGGCCGCGGTGGACCAGGGTGCGGACCGTCGCCGGCCGGCAGCCGAGGACCTCGGCGATGGCGGCGTCGGGGAGGTCCTCGTAGAAGCGGAGGACGATGGCGGTGCGGCGGCGGTCGTCGAGGGTGGCCAGGGCGTCCCACAGCTCGTCGGCACCGAGACCCACCTCCTCGGCCCGGGGCGGCGCGTAGGCCCGGGCGGTGCGCTGGCGCCGGAGCCACGAGCGGCAGCGGTTCACGACGGTGCTGCGGAGGTAGGCCGGCGGATCGGTGATGTCGTCCCACCGGGGCCGGAGCGCCAGCACGGCGTCGTGGACGACCTCCTCGGCCACCTCCTGGTCGGAGGTGAGCAGGTAGGCCAGCCGGACGAGGGCGGTGCGCCGGTCGGTGTAGAGGGCGACCAGGCCCTCGGGCCAGGACAGGTCCCCCGCTGCCTGGTTCGCCGTCCTCCGTCCCGACGACGACTCAGGCAGCTCGGTGGGGACCATCACCCTCCTAGACGCACGGCACACGGTTCCCGTTCCCGGGACCGGTGACCGACGTCATCTGGACGCCATCGTTCTCGAGGAGCAGGGTTAACGGTGTTAACGGAACAGCGTTAACTGTGACTTGCTTCACTCGCCACTCGCACGCTCGCCGGCGTGTCACCATCCCCCGAGGATCCCCCATGCTCAGCCGCCTCGCCCACCTGACCGTCCGCCGCCGGGTGCTCGTCCTCGTCCTGGCCGTCGTGGGCTTCGTCCTCGCCGGGGCCATCGGGGGAGGCGTCGCCGAGCACTTGTCCTCCGGCGGCTTCGACGACCCGGCCTCGGAGTCGTCCCGCGCCGAGGAGGCCCTCGAGGACACCTTCGGCACCGGCGCGCCCAACATCCTCCTCCTCGTCACCGCCGACGAGGGCACCGACGTCGACAGCCTCGCCCTGGCCGCCTCGGCCGAGGAGGTGGTGGCCGAGCTGGCGGCCCAGCCCGACATCGACGAGGTCGCCTCCTACTGGACGCTGGGCCGGCCACCGCCC
>DASVEC010000419.1:0-4656 GCA_036380755.1 Iamia sp.
GGCCGCGCCGCGGCGGTCGTCCTCAACAGCGGCAACGCCAACGCTGCCACCGGGGCGCCGGGGCGGGCCCACGCCTCGCTGATGTGCTCGGACCTGGCCGGCGAGCTCGGGTGCGCCGAGGACGAGGTGCTGGTCTGCTCGACCGGGCTGATCGGCATCCCGCTGCCCGTCGCCGCCATCCGCTCCGGCATCCCCGATCTGGTGGCGTCGCTGGCGGGCGACGAGGACGGCGGGGCGGCGGCGGCCGAGGCCCTCCGCACCACCGACACCCGGCGCAAGGAGGCGGTGGCCACCGCGGGCCCGGCCACCGTGGGCGGGATGGCCAAGGGGGCGGCCATGCTGGCGCCGTCGATGGCGACCATGCTCGCCGTGCTCACCACCGACGCCGCGGCGACCCCCGAGGTGCTCCAGCGGGTGCTCGCCGCCGGGGTGGCGGGCAGCTTCAACTCGTTGCTCACCGACGGGTGCACCTCGACCAACGACACCGTTCTGCTCCTGGCCTCGGGCGAGGCGGGCCCGGTCGACGAGGACGCGCTGGCCGCCGCCGTCGCGTCGGTGTGCACGTCGCTGGCCGAGCAGATGGCCGACGACGCCGAGGGCGCCACCAAGGTCGTGCGGTTGACGGTGCGCGGCGCCGTGTCCGACGCCGAGGCGCGCATCGGCGCCGACCGCATCGCCCGGAGCCTCCTGTGCAAGTGCTCGTGGTACGGGCGCGACCCGTACTGGGGCCGTCTCGCCAGCGAGCTGGGATCGGCCGGCATCGGCTTCGACCAGGAGCGGGTCTCGGTCGCCTACGGCGGCGTGGTGGTGGCGGCCGCGGGCGTCACCATCGTCCACGACGCCGAGGCCGTCGCCGCCCACATGGACGGTCGCCACCTCGAGATCACCTGCGACCTCGGCCTGGGAACGGGGACCGCGACGGTGCTGACCAACGACCTCACCCACGCCTACGTCGACGAGAACATGGGCACGTCCTAGCCGGCCGGGACCACCGAGCCGAGGAGGCGGGCGAGGACGGCCCGCACCCGGGCGGTGAGCTCGTCGGGGTCGGTGTCGAGCTGGCGGGCGGCCGCCTCGGCGTAGATGGCGACGCCGATCGAGGTGGCTACCCCGAGCAGGTGCAGCGCCTCGGCGTCGACGTCGGGGTCGAGACCCCCGGTGGCCGCCAGCTCGGCGTGCCAGGCCTGGCTGGCCTCGACGAAGGGGAGGGGGCTGTAGTCGGGGTCGCCGTCGAGGGCGAGCAGGGCGGTCAGGCGCAGGGTCGGGGCGCCGACGATGGCGTCGAACATCCGCAGGCGGCGGTCGACGAAGCCGAGCCGGGAGGCCTCCTCGAGCGGGGTCGCCAGGGCGGCCGCCTCCCGCCCCAGCGCGGCCCGCAGCAAGCCCTGGCGTGACCCGAAGAGGTGGTAGATGTTGGCGGTGGTGACCCCGGCGGCGGCGGCCACCTCGCGGAGGTTGAGCCCGGCGAGCACCCCCCGCTCCTCGATCTGGTCCAGCGCCGCATCCATCAGGGCCTCGCGGGTCGTCCGATCGCTGGTGGCGGGCATGGGGCCAGCGTGGCACGGCCTCGTCGCCATCGGGGGGTTGACGAACGGCCGCTGGATCGCGACAGTGCTAACGAAACGTTAGTGACGTCCGCCACGGGAGCCCCCATGTCTCGCACCCCCACCATGCGCTCTCGCCGGCCCCGGACGATCGTCGTGGTCGCCCTCTTCGTCCTGGCCGTGGTCGTGGGCGTCCTCCCGACCCGTGGCTCCGGCCCGCTGGCCCCGGCCCCGGCCGCCGCCGTCCCGTGGTGGCAGCCCATCATCGGCCCCGGCGGGCTGGACCAGATCGAGCCGGACGAGACCCGGGACGTGAACGGCTGGCGCTACACCCGCTACCGCAACGAGGGCGCACCGTGCTCGATGGACGGCGTCCAGAGCTTCCTGATCGGCACTCGGATCGATGCGCCCGAGACGGCCACCGCGCCCCTGTGGGTGCGCATGCGGGGCGGGGGTGCCGGCTGGTTCGAGGACGGGGTGCCGATGCCGAGCGCGGCGGTCAAGAGCGAGGAGGACTTCGCCACCCACCTGCACTACGACACGCAGGGGCTGATGGCCGATGCCAAGGCCGAGATCGAGCCGCTCCGGGTCCTGATCGTGTCGATGTGCAGCCACGACCTCTACGGCGGGATGAACTCCCCCGACCCCGGCAACATCCACGGCGACGACTGGCCCACCACCGGTCTGACCTCGCTGGTCGCGGCCCTGGCGTACACCACCGCGCAGTACCCGACCGACGACTACGTGCTCCACGGCACCAGCGCCGGCGGTGTGGGCACCTTCCACGTGGCCATGGCCCTCCAGATGGCCGGCTACCCGCCGACAGCGCTGGTGTCCGACTCGGGTGTCGGGAACCACGCGTGGCAGGAGTACGTCGCCGCCAACCCCCCGGACGAGGACGTGTGCGAGAAGGTCACCCAAGCGCGGATCGACGGCGTCGACGCACGCATCGACCCCCGGGTCGCGGACCCGGCCAACGAGCCCCACCTGTTGGTGAGCACTCGGCGGCTCCTCGTCCCCGTCGCCCACGTCTGGAACCTCAACGACCACAACGTGTGCGGCAAGGAGATGCTGGCGCAGTGCCCGCTGGCCGACGGGATGGGGCCGGCGATGCGAGCGGCGCGCTGCAACCACGAACCGTTGCGGCGGGCTCTCCTCGGGCTCGGCCCGCTGTCGACCTCGATGGAGATGAGGGTGTGCGTCGAGGGGGACGACCCGACGGTGCGGTGCGACCGGCACCTGGTCACCGCCGGGCCCGACCTCACCAACGATCCGAACATGAACGAGTGGCCGGCGGACTACCAGGCCGAGCTCCTGGACTGGGTCCTCGAGCGTCTCGCCGAGGACTAGTGGTGGTCCCGTCCGGCGGACTAGGGGAAGACGACCTGCATGTTGCTGATGGTCGACGTCTTGTTGTTGATGGCGCTGAAGGGCGCGACGCAACCCGACGAGAACGTGGTGGCGAACCCGCCGGCGGCGAGCACCGAGTTCACGTTGATGTCCTCGCCGGTGATCCCCCCGGGGCTCTGCACGCTGCCTCCGAGAGTGGGGAAGTTGGCGAAGAAGGAGCAGCGAGGAGTGGGGTTGACGGTGCAGTTCCCGGGTGAGGTCTCGGCGTAGATCCTCCCGAGGAGGTGGAGGCCCTGAGTCCAGAGGTACGTGGGCGCGGCGCCGATCGTCCCCTGTTGCTGGGCCACAGTCCCGGCCTGGCCGAGCGTCATGAAGTACGTCGTGCCGCTGTAGGTGAAGCTCAGCGGGTCGTTGGTGCCGACGGCCGACGCAAAGGTCGACCACGTCGCGCCAGTGGCCGTGAGGTCGAGGTCGAACCCTGGTGACACCTCCGGCGCGCAGGGGCCCGAGAGACCGGACAGAGTGACGATCAGCGCCGGAGTGAGGCTGATCGTGTAAGTCCCGTTGAACACCGACCCCACGTTGACGAAGGTGGCCGCGGCGGGCGGGGCGGGGAGGAGCGCCGCCGCCACGGCGAGGGCGACGACGAGGAGCAGCGGGCGAGCGGGCTTCATGACGACCTCCGGCGGCGGATGTGGCGGCAGTCTCCGCCCTTCGTCGTTGCGGACCGCTTGCATCCAGGTTTGCATGGGCATGCATGAGCGTGCATAGACTCGGCGGATGGCTGATCCGAAGCCCCCCGTCGACCTGGCCGGCATCGATGCCGCCACGCGGGCCGGGATCCTGGTCGAGGCGCTGCCCTACATCCAGGCGTTCGCCGGGCGCACCGTGGTCGTCAAGCTGGGCGGCAGCGCCCTGGTCGACCCCGAGCTGGCCCAGACCTTCGCCGCCGACGTGGTGCTGCTCCGGGCCGTCGGCATCAAGCCCGTCGTGGTCCACGGGGGCGGCCCCCAGATCGGCGCCCTCCTGGCCCGGCTGGGCAAGGACACCGAGTTCCGCGACGGTCTGCGGGTCACCGACGCCGAGACGCTGGAGGTGGCCCGGATGGTGCTCGCCGGGCAGGTCGGCCGGTCGATCGTCAGCGCCATCAACCAGCACGAGACGGTGGCGGTGGGGCTGTCGGGCGAGGACGCCGGGCTCATCGCCGCCACCCAGCGCGACCCGGCCCTCGGCTACGTCGGCGACGTGGTCGACGTCGACCGGACCATCCTCGACACGCTGCTCGACCGGTCGTTCATCCCGGTCATCTCCACCATCGGTGCCGACGGTGCCGGCCAGGCGTTCAACATCAACGCCGACAGCGCCGCCATCGCCGTGGCCGAGGCCCTCGACGCCGAGAAGCTGATCTACCTCACCGACGTCCCGGGCGTGCTCACCGACGTGGCCGACCCGGGCAGCCTCATCTCCCGGCTGTCGGTCGCCCGGGCCCGCCTGCTGATCGCCGAGGGCGTGATCGCCGGCGGGATGATCCCGAAGGTCGAGGCCGCCCTCGCCGCGGTGCAGGCCGGGGTGGGCTCGTCGCACATCCTCGACGGCCGCATCGCCCACGTGGTCCTGCTCGAGCTGCTGACCCACGAGGGCGTCGGCACCATGGTCACCCGGACGGCCGAGGGGGCGCCATGACCGCCATCCAGGCCCCCCTCATGCCGACGTACCCCGAGCCGCCGATCACGCTGGTGCGGGGCGAGGGCACCCGCGTCTG